>QHNF01000158.1 GCA_003218345.1 Verrucomicrobiota bacterium
TGTCAAAATGGATTGCTAAGTTCAAGCCGAAGCGGCTGCAAATCCTCCTTGTTAAGCGCCCATCAACTTAAATTTTGCGTCGGCTTCCCTGCGTGTGATCACGGTTTTCACGATTTAAAACTTAGCTCACGTTTGATGCTCGTTTTCGATAGCGCTACCTAAGCGGGTCTCAGAACGCAGCAGCAGCAGCGCAGAACCCGCTGCGCGTGACCATCTGTTCCAAAGTTATCCGTGATGAAATAGGTCGTGATGGGCATATCCATGGTGCCCGCTCATTCGATTCTCGATCAGAACGGCGATTCCTAACCAACCCGGAAATTACGATCGGCTCTGGAATCATTTCGCGATCTAATGAAGTCATCGCGTTGCCTTCCGCCGGGCGCGTTCCTCAACGTGCACAAGATTCGGGTCGACTCTGACAATAAGCGGTGAGCGGGATGCACCAAGATGGCTTTAACTCAATCCAGAAAGGTAAATATAATGAATACATTGATTACATGGAATCAGCTTAGAGAGATGGAAGAAGCGACACAAAATCGCTTCAATCGTTTCTTGGGCGGATTCCCGAACAGAATGGGCAGTGGGGATATCCACAGCCTGACGGTCGCAGATTGGTCTCCGGAGGTTGATATCAGTGAGGATGATCGCGGGTATCTGCTCACAGCTGACCTGCCTGAAATGAAGAAGGATGACGTGAGGGTAACAGTCGAAGATGGCATCCTCTGTGTTTCCGGAGAACGCAAAAGTGAGAAAGAAGATCAGAAAAGAAAATTCCATCGCACCGAGCGATCTTTTGGCAATTTCCGACGCAGCTTCACGCTGCCTGAAGATGCCGACAGCACGAAAGTAACGGCGGAGTTTCGCGACGGAGTGCTGAAAGTGCACCTTCCAACGACACCGATAGCAAGATCAAAAGCTATCGAAGTTAAAGTGAAATAATGCGCTAACACTGATGGCGAGCGTGCGGAGTTCCGTGCGTTCGCCCCACCAGTGTAAGGCTGCGTCGACTCTCGTTAATCGACGTCGCCCCTAAGTCTATGGAACAGATAAATCCTAACGACCTCAGGCGCGCGAATTTCAAAGCCCGCACAGTCAAGGACCTCATCGAACCTGCGAAAAGCATTTCTAATAAGATTTCTGTAAAGGCGGCTTTAGAGGAAATGCAGGAGAAGGCAATCGATTTGTCACCTGTAATCGATCAACGCGGCGAATTGCTGGGTACCCTGTCGAAGAACAAAATGAACCGGAACGTGGGTGGTTTGGGACACGATCCCAAAACAGAACCGGTAGAAGCACACATCGAAACAAGCAATGCCTATTGCTTCGAAGACCAAACAATTGCGGAGGCGGAGCAAATGATGCTCAGCGCAAAGGTCGGCGAAGTTCCTGTAGTAACCCGCGAAAAGTTGCTGATAGGAACGATAACTATTGAAGCGATTGGACAGAGAAAAGATCGAGAAAACGCCTGCAGCCTCTGAAATCCCGCGCCTGACAACGCCACAATCGGGTGTCCGATACCGCTACTCCACCACTAGTAAATCAACGAATGCCTCAAAAGCTAAGAGCGTCGTAGCTTCGGAAGCGATTCGCGAAATTGCGTGGGAGAACGACGGACGATTCGCTTAAACGCGCGATTGAAGTTCGTCATGGATTGAAATCCGCAGGCGAAGGCAACTTCGCTAATTCGCGAATTGGGATTGAGCAAAAGAGTCTTCGATTTTTCTACTCGCACTCTCGACAGGTGGTCGATGAAATTGATCCCGGTCGCTTTCTTGAACATTTTGCAAAAGTAATGCCTGCTGATATTAGCTACGTGGGCGATTCGCCCGAGCGACAGCGGCTCCGCTTGATGGTCCTCGATAAATTGTCGCGCTCGGGCCATATTCGTGGGCTCATGCTCTTCGCGCCGTAATACCAGTTGATTCGACAAGATCGAAAGGTGCTGTGCAAAAATGCTTAATAGCCGCAGCATCGCGTGATATCGTTTCGGCGATAAAACGCACGCCCGAAAGTAAGCTTGCTCAAGTTGCTTCCAATCCGCCTTGTAGCCCCACGCGCGGAGCTGGCGCGTTATGCTTGCGAAGTGTTTCTTTGTCGGATTCTTCAGCATTACTTCGCCCGTCTCGAGAAAACCGAGAATGTGGTCACCCACATACACTGGCACTGCGCTTTCTGAGAGTCCCGCAAACCAGGTGACGGTGCGCTCCGTTGAGTGCGGTTTTTGGGATGCATCGGTTTGGGCCCTTAGGCATGCGGCCCGAGCCTTATTGAACCGAGCGAGAATCGCGGCGAATGAAACGTGATCCGTTTTGCCATGGTGTGCAGGTGACCATGAATCGTGTCCTCGAATATTAAGCGGCAAACCCACCGCTTCGCTGAAAGCTCGTTCGTAATCTTTGAAAATCTGAGAGCGCGACAGATGTCGCATCACTTCCTGATCAGAGGATCGGACCGCGCCCCGTTTCGTCGTCGCGCTCTTCGAAGTCGCAGAAATCGCGCTCTGACTTCCGGGGTTGCGGGTAAAGCGGCTTCTTTTCGAGTGTCTCACTGACCTCAATTATTTTCGACGCTGGATTATCAACGTCGGATTGCAGCGAGACTCTTGCGCTCTGTTAAAAATAGTCGCGGTCATATCCAGGTGCTCGTAATCTGAGCTACATTGGTAGCCCGCGGCACGCCGCACCCGATTAAGGCTTTGGTCGTGTCTTCCGCACTCAGGCGGTACTTGCGCATGATAGGATGGATTGCATACGCGACTTCAGCATCTCGCATTATTTCGCGGAATTGGATTAGATGCATGTGCCGTCAATCTTGATAGCAGAACGCCTTCGGCGAGCCTCCCGCTGCACCAGTGGTGGCATCTTCCTCCCGATCATCACACAGTAACGGCTGAAGTTCTCCCGGATTCCCACCTTCGCTTTCCCAACGTAGCTCTGCGGCAAAATCGCTTCCTTCGTTCTGTGAACTTGCGAAAGTCAGGCGATCCATGATGGCAATGAATGAAGCGGCTCAGCGACCGTTGTCCTGACGAAGTCGTTGTACGATGAATAAGTCGCCGGAGATTGGCTGCTGCCGAACCGGGCCCTGCTTGCGAGGCGCAGCGCGCAACTTTTGGAAAAGCGCCGCACGACCTTTTGAAATTTTATGTTGGGCGTAGTAAAGCGCGCAGTTCTGGGTCAATGTTGGTTCCATGTTAATTCTCCGTTTATTTGCGCCGGCGACGGACTGACGCGGGCGCTGATGTCTGAGCAATTCGTATCGAGGCGCGTGATATAAGCATCCAGCAACGCCACGAAACCTATCCCTGAGACGGCAGTATTGCCCGACAAGTTCACGAGCAATCCTTCGAGCTCGTCTTTATGTGCAGCGATAGCATTCATGATGCAGTTTGGTGTGCAGAGAGAAGGGCCCGCACACCTGCGCGATCGATTGACGCTGCGATATTATCCGGACTATAAAGCCACAACTGCGATTACCTAATAGTTAATGCAGTTTGTTTTCGCAGTGGGTCACGACGCTTTAGTGTGATTTATTTAATTACAAACGTACCAGGGCCTGTAGCTCAGCGGTTAGGGCAGGGATTCATAAAAAGAAGTGTTCCAGATTGCGGCGCGTGACTCGACATTTAAGCGTTTCCGCTGGCGTAGGGGAAAATATCGATTTGTGCGCTTAATATTGAACCTTGCCGCCGGGCAAATCAGTTTGCCCGCTCTTGCACGGATTCTTGTAGTGTTGGCTCGACGGGTTGCTGCAAAAGATTTATATTACAAAGGTCACTCCGCGTCGGGAAATCGCGCCGCGTTGCGAAGATAGAGGACAATATCGTAGCCGCGCCCGCTTGCGAAGGGTCTCCCGTTGACTTTGAATCCATGATCAGACGCACACCGCATGGCTCGCTTGTCGGCCCGCATCGTCGCAAAAACATTCTCGTTCTTCGCGAAAGCGAGTAACTCACCCACAATGCGAGTCGACAGTCCTCGCCCCTGGTGCGATTTAGCCACGACTACCCAACCCAGCTCAACAGGGTAATCGTCTGATGGGGTGGTCGCTCGCGCATTGGCGAATACCCTTTCACGGTAGGCGGGCCCGGGGTGTTTCAGCGCGCCTACTCCTACGAGTTGATCATCTGACGCCCGAAGAAACAACAGGCGCGAGGCGTTGCCGATCCGTTGGGTTAAGCCTTCTGGATCGACTGCGCCACCTTCGAGGACAAGCTTCTCGAAATCGGCTAACGCTTCCGCTGTGCATTCCGAGGGCGAAACTATTGACGAAATTAGCATCGCGGTGTTTTCCGGCTATGAACAAAATGGTATGAAGAAAATCAGGCCGCGTCCAAACGTTTGGCGGCACTAGCCGTTAGTTATCGAATTATGGTTGTCGGCCAGCTCATCGACAAATATGCCCGGTGTTTACCGCTTCCGGTCGCGAGCTGCAGAAACCCGAAGCGAAGTTTTCGTTCTGAGAAGCGTCACTATGAGAGACAACAGGCAGAATTTTAAGGACGTCCCGGCGGCGTATGATCCCTGTTGGCCATGTCGTTCATCCCAATCAGCTGCGAAATTTCTAATCTGGATTGTGATGATCGCGATTTAACGAAAACGTTCTTGACGCGGCGACCCGCGCCAGTTGGAATGGTTTCCATGAAATCTCCCACTTATCTCCGAATCAGGGCCGTGGCAGCGACTGCAGTCTTTGCGCTCTCGCTGGCGGCGGCTACCGCAGCAACGACGAACGTCATCTTTAGCTTTGAAGAGGATGAGGGAGAATACGCCGACACGGATTTGGACACCGACAGCGCTGGTAACATTTACGGCACGACGGTGCTCGGCGGGGAGTTTGGAGGTGGCACAGTTTTTCGGCTCAGCCCCACACCTAATGGCTGGGTGCACACGGTGCTCTATAGCTTCACAGGTGGCGCTGATGGCGGCGAGCCGTACAAAGGAGTCACAGTCGATCGCGACGGTAATCTATATGGCACGGCAGTTACCGGCGGGTCAGGTAGCTGTGAAGGCGGCTGCGGCGTCGCTTACAAGCTAACAAACTCCGGGGGAACCTGGACTCAGACAGTGATTCATGCTTTCACCGGCGGAGAGGATGGCGCTGGCCCCGGCGCAAGGCTGACAGTGGATCGGAGCGGCAATGTCTATGGAATGGCCCCGATCGGTGGCGCGTATGGCTTAGGCACTATTTACAAAAT
>QHNF01000122.1:0-411 GCA_003218345.1 Verrucomicrobiota bacterium
CGGATTCTGGATTGGCACACTGATGCCGAACGGGCCAGTAGGCCCTACGGCAGCAAACGGAGTTCCCGCAACGTGGAATGGATCGGGCGTAAACGGCACAGCGGCCAGCGACGAATCGAAAAACGAGCGCGCATATTTGAAGTCGGCAAACACCGTCAGGTATTTGTCGCAAATATCCCGCGTGAACGAAGCGTAGTACACTTGGCGGTCTCCCGGCGGCAACGCTGGTGTGACGGAGGCGAAGTTATACGCGACGTAGTTCCCGTCTAAGCCCTGCAAGGTCCCATTGAAGAAACCGTTCCCGTGATTGAGGGTGGGACTGAACACACTGACATAAAATGGTGAAGTCGACGCGTTCGGAGCCGAATGTGGCGGCGGGGTGTTTGCGCTGAAAAACAAACTGGGGAGCAA
>QHNF01000122.1:478-5466 GCA_003218345.1 Verrucomicrobiota bacterium
GTGTAATTCCCGTTGGAAGAAAGGTCGCGGTCACGACTGAAAACGCCACCGCCGCGCTCCCAGAAATCGGCAACGACGACAATATCCGTCTTGTCATCTCCGGTGCCGGCTTTTAGCCATGCCTCCCACTCGCTCATCTCGTTGGACGCTCCCAAGTTCGTGTTTCCGTAAGTGCCACCAATTTCCAAGCCGCGGAATTTGTGGACTAGGAAGAAGTTGACCACGCCGGCAATCGCGTCCGAGCCGTACACCGCCGAGGCGCCATCCTTGAGGATATCCACGTGATCGATCATCGAAAACGGTATCAGGTTAATATCCGGGCCTCCGCTAAAACCAGCGACGCCCAGCGAGCCATAGGCGACGCGTTTGCCATCGATCAAAATCAAAGTCTCCTTCGGCAAGATGCCGCGCAGGTTGAACTGGATGGTGCCATCACCGCCGTTGCCAATGTTCAGGTTGACGGTTCCGCCCGCCTCCTGCGGGACGAATTCCTGCAGGTCAGTGGCATTCCGGATACCGAGTTTCTCGATGTCCTGCGGCCGGTACGTGTCCACTGGATTCGGCCCGGTCTCTTCCGCAGTGGGAATGTTCGAACCGGTCACAACCACGCGTTCAACCTCAGCAGGCGGGGCACCCGCAGGCGGCGGAGCTGGTGCAGCCGGAGCCGGCAACTGCGCGAATGCGTTCGATGCAAAAATTAAGGGAAATCCAACGGTCGCCACAAAAATGGCGCCAAGGAATCCAAGTTTATTTAGCACGTTTTTAGTCATTAGTTTCTCCATTGGTTTGGTTAGGTTTTTGCAAGATTATTCAAGTTGTACAAGGCTGACAAGCTTTTTTTTCACTTTTTTTAAACTTTTTTTGAACGGCCAACCGGGCCTATTTGTCGGCGCACTTCCTCGTTTATGAAAGCCAAGGAGCGCTGACAAGCTTTTTTTTTCACTTTTTTTAAACTTTTTTGAACGCCCTGATCAGCCACAAATCGACCCGGATTGACGACTTCATCCTGCAATTTCAATAGCCGCTCGCTTGTCGAATTCTCGTCGGCTTAGTGTTGCGCGGCGTCGTTCAAGTGAAAGAAATTGTAGCGGCTCGAGAATGCCGGCCCGTCAACAACGGTTTGTGCGACCGCTATCAAGAGCACGATTCCTCCGAGTAGAATTATCCGCGGCCACGTCGAAGGAATTCTAGAAAACACACAGTCCAGCGCCTGGGAGTAAAGCAGGAAGAATGGAACCGCGGCAGCGGCGAGCAGCCTTCCGGAAGTGAAGTACGGATGCTCGCGGGATGGATACGGGCAAACTCCGAAGTCAAAGGCCATTGATAAAAGCACAACGAACAAGACCAGAACAGCGAAGCTTGAAAACGCCAGCCAAAGACTCTCTCGCTGAAGGTCGGTCAGTTTCGTCAAGCGCGGAAACAGACTGATTACGGCGACACCGATCGCGAGCGTGGAAGAGATCCAGTAGAATGCGTCGGTCGCTTGGGATGTGAGTCGTTTGCCATGCCAGATAAATTCGCCCCGCCAGAAACTTGCTATTAATTCTGGCCAGAATTCCTTCACTCCAGTCAATGTGAAAATTGGATGGGGCCACCAATCGCTAATCGGTTTGCGAGTCCATCCCAGGAACTCAATTTTCGAGCCTGTGGCAGCGAGATCACCGAACGTATAATAGTTCCACGCAAACCAAACAGCGATTGGCGTGGCCGTAGACAGTACCAGCGCAGCGAGCGACACCAAACGGCGCAATACTTTCCTTTCGGTGAGATTTCGAATCTTGAACATCAAAGCTATTCCGGCCACAACGAGAAGCGCGATGTTAGTTGTCTTCACTAGGCAGGTGGCGGCGAGCGCGAGCCCGGTCCAAATTGCGAGAGGCAAACTCGGTAGTTCGGCCTGCAATAATTTTACCAAACCGATAAAGGCGATTCCAAAGCAAAGCGGAGAGAGCACATCGCTTTGCACCGAATAGAAGGTCGTTTGCGGCCAAATGGTCAGGAGCACCGGAACGCTTAGATGCATGAACTGCTCATCGGGAAAGACGAGTCTTGCAGCAACGAAGCCTACCCAGACGAGAATCCCGGCGACGACCACATTCAAAAAGCGAATCCAATACAACAGCCAGCCACCCGTAATGCCAAAGCCGCGCCCAACATCTAGCCAAAAACCTGCGATAGCATAGTAAAGTGGCGGTTCCCCTGATTCGTGATTTTGATTGGATCGCCACCAAGTTGCAGTCTTGTTTACGACATCGTCGCGCAGCGCAGTTGGCAACATCCAGTTTGGCGGGGGAAAATCGTTCGTCTCAAACTGCTGCGGACCCATAAAGTACTCCGGCGTGCCGTACAAAGAGATGTAATAGACAGATTCGGAAGAATAGTGACCCAAGTCGCGCGGCACCTCGCCCCGCCCGTATTTCATCACCAAATCTACGTGCGCCTGCTCATCGACGTTGTTGAAAAACGGAAACGCCGCGGAAAATAGCAAGACGCGGACTGCGGCGATGGCGCAAATCAGCAAGATCAACCTTCGCTCATGTGGCATCGCAAATCCGATCGCAGCCTTCACGGACTCTTCCCCTCGATTACGGCAAGCTTCCCATATTCACTGATCAAAGCCGGCGCGGCTGTTACTTGCAGAAATCGCGTCTCCAGCGGCGCGCGAAAAGGCGAATCGCTCTCAATTACAATGGCAGCATGTCCATCAGGGGCCGGCTCTCGCCACGGGATTGCTTCCGGATAAACCCGATGTCGATAACCGAAGATCGCATCCGAGACTGCGAATGTTTCACTGCATTCAAACAGTAAAGGATAGACAAACGACACAGTAGTAAAGACGCCCGTCACCTGGCGTTGGCGCAAATGTTGTTCAACGCCCGCGAGATCGGCACCGGGAATCCGTGTCATGCAATAGTTCTCTGGCGCGTCGCAAAGCGTTAACGTTTCGATTTGATTGCGGCGCGCCATGTCAATCATCACTGCGGTTCCGGTAATCACAGCAGCCGCTAAAATCCCGGCTCCGCCGAAACGAACTAGCGCCTTGGAGCAAATGAAGCAGCGCTCCAGGAGTCGGCCAGTGAGCGCTGCAAAAAAGAAACAACTGGCTAAGAAATAGCCGGGCACACGGAATGGTGCGGTGACGTACGGAACGAAGCACGCCAATATTAGCAAAAGCAGGAGCAAGTCCCGTTCTTCGTTTCCGCCTGCGAAACCGCCACGAATCGCGACGAGAATTTTCGATGGCGATCGAATGAATGGCCAAACCGCAACGCTTGCCGACAGCAAGGCGATCGCGTAAAAGACAAAACCCAAAGCCGACTTCTCTGGATAATACCAAAGGACGGTATCGACGCCGAAGAACTTCGGCATCTCAGTCAAAAAAATTTGCAAGAGCGCACTGGGATGAAACAGCAGAGCAAATCCGCCGCCACCGGTTTTCTCGAGCACGGC
The DNA here is from genome assembly GCA_003218345.1 of Verrucomicrobiota bacterium. Classification (GTDB taxonomy): domain Bacteria; phylum Verrucomicrobiota; class Verrucomicrobiia; order Chthoniobacterales; family UBA10450; genus Udaeobacter. Next base: position 3,929 of record QHNF01000122.1, read on the forward strand.
ATTCCAGTTGGCGAAATGGTGCGTGAGGTTGAATGCAATTGCCGGCGCGTAGCCGATGATGAATCCGGCTAGCGCGATCAGCGCGTTTTTGAAGAACAAGTTTCGACGTACCAACAAGAGAATCCAAAGCGCGGCGTTAAATGCGATTCCCAGCTCTAAACTCCAGATGCTTAAACCCGAAACGATGCCGAACAAAAGAAACAGCGGCCATCTTCGATCCGCCGTCGATTGAATCGATAAGAAGAGAATCGTCAGCAGCAGAATGGAAAGGAAATACCACGAATAACCTCTCACTTGGAAGTGCCACTTGAGAAGTGAGGGCGTGAGTGCAAACACAATGATTGCCAAAAGTGCTGCGCGTTTGTCATAAAGCGCCTGGCACATGCAATAAAATAGGAAAAGGCAGAGCAACGACAGCACGACGATGCAACTCTTCAACGAAATGACACTGACGCCGAAGAATGCGAACGCAATCGCGGCCAGATAAGCTTCCAAAGCCGCACCTGCATTGTAGGGCTGCCCGTACATGTAGAAAGGGAAGAAGCGCCTTTCCAGGATGTGTTTACCCATCAGACCAATGATCGCTTCGTCACTATGCACATGAGTTTGCGACGCCAGCAGAATCGTAAACCGCGCTGTCCCGACAATGAGTAAAAAAGCAATAAACAATCCGTGCCGGCGCATTAAAGGTCGGTTCTCACTTCGCCAGCGCGATCATGGCCACAGGTTGCAGATCGAAAATTGGAACGACTTCCCTCTTACCCACTCAAGCCTGAATACATTTAACGCCGACAACCATACTTGAACATGGCGTGCGGCGCTCGAAAGCCATCGCGCCAGCCAATTTTTTGCCCGCTTCATAAGTGCGACCATAGTAGGAAATCCCCACTTCGAAAATCCTACAGCCCATTTTTGCCAGCTTCGCGACAATTATAGGCTCAACGGCAAAACCATCTTCTTTTATCTGAATCGATTTGATCACAGGAGCCTTGAAGGCCTTATAGCCGGTCAGCATGTCCGTTAGGTTAAGGTTAGTGAACATGTTGGAAAGCGGAGTCAAAAACTTGTTGCCGACCATATGCCAGAAGAAAAGGACGCGATGCGGTCGCCCGCCCATAAACCGGGAGCCGAAAACCGCGTCCGCCTTGTCTAAGATAAGAGGCTCCAGGAGCGCCGGGTAATCTACGGGGCTGTATTCGAGGTCCGCATCCTGCACGAGAATGATATCACCAGTCGCAGCCTCAAAACCGGTACTCAAAGCCGCTCCCTTGCCGCGATCTTAGAAACGTTCTCTTTCAGGACCGCTTGAGTCCTGTCTTGTGAACCATCGTCAACTACAATGATCTCCCTGCTACCGATTGCTGCCGAGCGAACTGCCTCGACAATTTTTTCGATTGCAGCCTTCTCGTTGTAACACGGAATAACGACTGAGACTTTCATCTCTTTCAGTGAGTTCAGTTCTCGTCAGATTGATCCTCGCCGAGTTGCGATTTCTGCGCATCCGCGACGTGGTTCACTTTAATTAGCGGGAGGATGAA
>QHNF01000123.1:0-3804 GCA_003218345.1 Verrucomicrobiota bacterium
TCGGCGCACCGGCCGCGTGCAATTCTCCGCCGAGCGCGTTGTGATTGCTATATTCTAGGTGATCCGATTCCGTATGTGTGTACGCAGTTGTGCGCACATTTTGAAAATCCGCTTTCGCTAGCGGGCGCTCGTAGGGAGGCAATGCGCGCTGGGTGGTCCCGCAGGCACTGAGCAAGACGATTGCGATGAACGCCGCTAGAACGGCTAAGGCAAGGTTACGACGCTTAGCGTGGGTCACAGTGGATCACCGCCCAAGTTATTAACAGTTATTCACAACCCATGCAAGACTATTTTTCACGAGCTTTGGCCACGGATTTACACGGATCAAACACAGATGGGAAACAGCATGTCGCTCGCGTCCCAGCGGCTCCGTTCAGCGGCTATGATTTCGGAAATCGCTTCTGTTCTCTTTTCTTACTCTGGGAAATCTGTGTAATCTGTGGGGCAATATGGTCGCCGAATTCGAAAAACAAGTTTCACAAACACTCGAAGAAATTAAATCGCAAGCTCTTTACAAAACCGAGCGGGTAATTACGACGCCCCAGAATGCGCACATTGCGATCACTGGCGACAAACGTGTGCTCAACATGTGCGCAAATAATTATCTCGGTCTCGCCGATCATCCGGCGTTGATCGCTGCCGCTAAGGCGGCCCTCGACACGCACGGCTTCGGCATGGCGAGCGTCCGTTTTATTTGTGGCACGCAAGACATTCACAAAGAGCTTGAAGCCTCGCTCACGAAATTCCTTGGCACCGAAGAGACAATCCTTTATCCATCGTGCTTCGACGCCAACGGCGGACTTTTCGAAACGCTTCTCAGCGACAAGGACGCGGTGATCAGCGACGAACTCAATCACGCCAGCATCATCGACGGCATCCGGCTCTGCAAAGCACAACGCTTTCGTTACAAGCACAACGACATGGCCGATCTCGAAGCGCAACTGCGCGCTGCGAAGGATGCGCGCTTCCAATTGATCGCCACCGACGGCTGTTTTTCGATGGACGGAACGATCGCGAATTTGGCGGCGATTGTCGATCTCGCCGAAAAATATGGCGCGCTCATGATGATCGACGATGCGCATGCGACCGGCTTCCTCGGCAAAACGGGACGCGGCACGCACGAATATCGTGGGGTGATGGGTAAGATCGACATCATCACGGGCACGCTCGGCAAAGCGCTCGGTGGCGCGAGCGGCGGGTTCACCAGCGGCCGCAAAGAAATTGTCGATCTCTTGCGGCAACGCTCGCGCCCATATTTATTTTCGAACAGTGTCGCGCCGCACATCGTGGTCGCGACCCTGAAGGCGCTTGAAATTCTCGGTGCATCCACAGAATTGCGCGACAAACTCGAAGGGAACACAAAATATTTTCGGGCAGCGCTGACCGAGCGCGGCCTTACGATCAAGCCCGGCACGCACCCGATTGTCCCCATCATGATTGGCGACGCCGCCAAATCGCAGAAGTTCGCCGCGCGCATGCTCGAGAAAGGCGTTTACGTCATTGGCTTCTTTTACCCCGTCGTTCCGCACGGCACCGCGCGTGTTCGAACACAAGTGTCCGCAGCGCATTCCCGCGAAGATTTGGAATTCGCCGTCAACGCCTTTGCCGAAACGAACGAAGAATTGAAGAATCTGTAGAGGCAGCCGTTCCGGCTGCAGAATTAAAATTTGCCGGCGACACGCCCGCCGCTACAGAAGGAGCCATGCTTTACATGGTCATCGAGCGTTTCAAGGAAGGCGCCGCGCCGGAAGTTTATCGACGCTTCCGCGAAAAAGGGCGGATGATGCCCGAAGGGCTGGAGTACGCTTCCAGTTGGATCGATTTAGATTTCACAGTGTGTTATCAACTGATGCAGACTGAACAAATCGCGTTATTCGACGGCTGGATTGAGAACTGGAGCGATCTCATGGAATTCGAAATCGTTTCTGTGCGCACCTCGACCGAGGCGGTCGATATAATGTCAGGGAGAACCTGATCAGCAGTAAGCGACTGACCTCAAACGGCGTGGTTCGGTGCTATACTAGCCCACCGAAGGCGAGTGAGCCGACGTGCGGACAGGCGAAGCATATAGGGTCAACGGCCAATATTTCCGGCCTTCACCCCTAGAATTTTCAGGAACGTCGTTCCGTGACTTCCGTAGGGGAGGAAGGGGAATATTTTTCGCAAAACGCGCAAATTTACGATTGTAGTGGCCTGGACTGATTTGATAAAACCCGCATAGCCGTGAAAAAAAGCACGACAGCTCGCGCGATCTTCGCGCTGTATAACCGGTAAATTAGCGAGGTGGACCGCACGGAAGTATTCGCGACCACGCAGTGGCAGTTGGTGTTGGATTGTTGCGAAGCCGACTCTCCAGTAGCAGAAGCAGCGCTCGCCGAACTCTGCAAAATTTACTGGCGTCCGATCTATTTCTACATTCGGCGCCGCGGCTATGGCGTCGAAGATGCCGAGGATTTAACCCAGGATTTTTTCGCTCACATCCTGTCGAAGCAGTGGCTCGATCGCGCTAATCCAAAGCGCGGTAAGTTTCGTGCGTTCCTTCTGACTTCGCTCAAACGTTTCCTGATTGATGCGAATGAACGCGCGAAGACGCAGAAACGCGGCGGTTCCATTGATTTCATTCCATTTCACGAAGTAACCGCGGAGCTACAATACATTGCAGACGAGGGAAACCAGCCTAGTCCCGAAGCAACTTTCGACACGCATTGGGCAGCTTCCGTCGTTCGGGAAGCGCTGAGGCGATTGGGCGAAAGGTACGAAAGCGGAGGTAAAGAATCGATTTTCCGCGCTCTGAAACCGTTCCTTGCCGGAGAAGTGGGAATGTCAACGAACCAGCTGGCGAGTTCACTCGGACTCGCTGCTTCTGCGGTGAAGACACTTCTTTACCGAATGCGCCAGCGCTACGGCGAACTGCTGCGCGATGAAGTGGCAAAGACACTGACCGACCCAAACGACGTTGACGCGGAAATCAGCTACCTCTGTTCGATTATCTAATGCTATGGGCATAACAGAGCATAGAGAATGACGCCAACTACGGGAAACGCAGCCGAAAGGTGCCCGGAGTGCGGACGCCCGATCGATCCAACCAACGGCTGCACCCATTGCCTTCTTCAACTGGGGAAAATCGCCAATGATTTCGGACCATCTGGAACAGCCACCGTTTACGATCATTATCGAATCGTCACTCACAGCGATGGATCGCCGGCTGAGATCGGGCGCGGTGGGATGGGGGTGACATACAAAGCATTCGATAAGAACCTGCGCTGTTACGTTGCCCTGAAAGTAATTCATCAGCGGCTACTCGCGGATTCATCGATGCGCGAGCGATTTCTGCAGGAAGCCAGGCATGCCGCGCAGTTACGACATCCAAACGTCGCCTCCGTGCTTCACCTCGGAACCAGTGCCGAGCAGTGCTTCTATACAATGGAGTTGATCGAAGGTGAAAGCGTGGAGCAACTGGTTCAACGCGCTGGCCCCCTGGAACCAGTACTGGCGCTGCGTATCGTATCACAGGTCGCCTCTGCCCTCACTGCGGCAGCAAAGCTTCGCCTCGTTCATCGCGATATCAAGCCGAGCAATCTTATGCTGGTTCGGACCGAAGCCGGCGAGTTAGTCGTCAAGGTAATCGACTTCGGCATCGCGGTTTCTTTGGACAAGCAGATGGACAAAGAGCTCGCAAACAGCCGAGATACTGGAGCAGTTGGAACTTTGCAGTTTGCCAGTCCGGAGCAGTTGCGCCAACAGCCTGTCGATGTTCGATCCGATATTTACTCGTTAGGTATGACGCTCTGGTATATGCTCGCT
>QHNF01000123.1:4058-9543 GCA_003218345.1 Verrucomicrobiota bacterium
CCGCAGGGACTTACAAGCTTCTGTATGTGAACCGCACGCCGGGTGCGACGGCCGTGCAGTCGATTGCCGTCCTTCCTTTTCACGCGCTCGATGGCGCCGCACAGACCGCGCTGGTAGCCGAGGGTATTCACGACGAAATCCTGGCCAGCCTGGCGCGACATTCGAATCTGAAAGTCATCTCTTACGGCTCGGTGGTTGATCCACGATTAGTCGACATGTCCCCAGCCCAGAAAGGCGAAACCCTCGGCGTTAAAACATTGCTCCAAGGAAGTCTTCAGCACGTGGGCAACGAATACCGCGTAAACACTCACTTGATCCACGCGCCAACCGGCAGAACGCTCCACGCGGAAACCTATCAGGCTGGCGATGACGATCTCTTTGATCTGCAAAGTCGCATTGCCCGCGATATGACCGAAGCATTAGGTTTGCGGAGCGAGGAACAGGAGCACGAAACTGCACCCACCGAAAACATCCGCGCGTACGAATTGTATCTCCAAGCCCGCGAAGTCGAGCGACAGCCGGAGAACGAAATGGGAACAAATGCGCGCAAAGCAGCTGACTGGATCGGAACTTTGTTTTGGCTGAGATCAGACTCGCCTATCTCTATGCTCGTCTTCACTGGCAGGAAGATGACTGGAATCTTCGCGCAACTTACCTGACGAAAGCCAAGTCGGCCGTTCAGCACCTCGTTAAATTGCAACCTCAGCTTCCCGAAACTCATGCTGCGCTTGGTTACTATTACTACTATGGCCACCGCGACTACGATCATGCCCTCCAGGAATTCAGAATCGCGCAACGCCGGCTGCCGAATGACTCCGAGATTGCCGAAGCTATCGGCCTTGTTGAGCGACGGAAAGGAATTTGGGAAGATTCCATCGCCAACCTTAATCGCGCGACACAGCTCGATCCACTGAACGCCCGTTTCCTCGGCATTCTTTCCGATACTTACGATGGATTACGGCGCTACGCAGACGAGAAACGGGTGATCGCACGGGAGCGCGCGTTGGTGGGCGAAGCGACCGATGTCCGGCTCGATGCCGCCATTGTCACAATGAAAGAAACCGGCAGCACGGCCGAGCTACGCCAGGTCCTAAACGGGATCGATCCGAAAGATGATTCCGATTCGACTGGTTACACCCGCTGGATCGTCAACATGATGGAGCGTAAGTTCGACCAGGCTGTAACCGACGCACAACGGGCGCAACTGCCCAAATTTGAAGCAGCTTCCGCTATTTACCCACGGGAATTGCTTTGCGGGCTGGCGTACTGGAGCAAAGGAGATCGCGCCGCGGCGCTGCCATTTTTTGAAAAGGCGCGCGTTGCGATGGAACCAGCCGTCGCCAAGGGAACAGAAGGGCCCCGGCTGCGAATCGCGCTCGCGATAGCTTATGCCGGCCTCGGCCAAAAAGATGATGCGATTCATCAGGGCACATTGGCCGTCGATGAGCGGCCGATCAGGGTTGATGCCGTGGCTGCGCCGCTGATCATTGGAAGCCTTGCTCGCGTTTACACGATGCTGGGCGAAAAAGAAAAGGCGTTGGATCTTTTGGAAAAAATAACAGTTGTCCCGTTCGGCCCGTCTCGCAGTTACCTGAAGCTCGATCCCTGCTGGGATGAGTTACGTAACGACCCGCGGTTTCAGCAACTCACACAGTAGATCGACACCGGACAACCTCTGTTCTCGACATGATGCCGATGCTACCGCTTTATCCCTGCACTTTTACCTTCACTGCACTGCAACAGACGAGCAAGAGCAGGTGAAAGAGCATGATTAAAGAGGGTCTTTTCACTTTTCACCTTTCACTTCTCACAAGTCCAATCCCGCGCCCGACGTCGGACGATCTGAGCGTCTTTGCTGACCTCTGATCTCAGCTGCCGTAGCCTCTTGTCGCGCCGTAGCGTTGCGAAGGAGGATGGCGGAGGCCGGCTGACCCAACGTCCGCATTCGCTCGCAAAAGCGCTGCCGGTGGGTCTGATCTCTTCCCTTGGCCGCACCAGCTCCGGAAATTTTTCATCAAAAACTGAAACTCCAAGCCGCAAATCCCGTAGTGAAGGGAAGACCATGAAGGGGGACCTGACTCCACACACTAGCCTAAAGTATAATAGACTAAAGTATAGTGGCGGAGGGCCTCTTCCGTGATCATGATAAGAACCCTCCCAGACCCCCGTGCATTTCTTACTCCCCGATCCGACAGCCGAATTTTTCCGATTCCGGAAAATTTTTGAGAACTTCGCCACCGAATTCCCGGAGAAGAATGATGAAAGGAAGAAACCAAATAAAAATGAAAGGAAAAAACATATGAAAACAATAACTAAGTTTATTTACACGGCCTTCGCGACTGTCACTCTCGCTACAGGGGCGGTAACCGCAAATGGCGCGCCCGGCGATCTATTCGTTTCCATTAATGGTGATGGCCAAAACGGTGGCGGTTCAATATACCAATATAGGCCGAACGGGCAGTTCAGGGTCTTTGCTTCTGGCCTTTCCCGGCCTCGCGGGGTGGCCTTTAACGTGTTGGCAATCTGTTTGTGGCAAACACGACGTTCGATGGCACCACATTTCAGGCATCGATTGTGAAAATTACTTCGAGGGGTACGGAGAGCACCGTTGCCATGCTCAGCGGTAACCTTTTTGGCGAGGGCGTGGCGTTTGACCAGTCAGGCAACCTCTTTTTTATGGCTGTAGATCAAATAAACCTAGTCGGCACGATCTACAAAATTACTCCGGATGGCGTAATCAGCACATTCGGCAATGTAACGAGTGGAGGTGGGGGCATCGCCTTTGACAGCGCGGGCAATCTCTTCGCAGGTAGCGGTGATCAAATTATCTACAAGTTTACTCCGGACGGCGCAAGGAGCGTGTTCGTTGGTCCATCAGCCTTCACGGACGATGCGCAACCCGCCGGCCCGGCTTTTGATAGCCTCGGCAATCTTTTTGTTGGCACGGAGTCGGGGTGCCCGCCCGCGGAGCCAGACTCCATCCTCAAATTCACTCCGGACGGAGTCGAAACCACATTTGCCACGGACCTCACGCTTCCTCGAGGGCTCGCGTTTGATCGGAGCGGAAACCTGTTTGTGACCGAACTCCTTTGTGATACGGCGGGCAGCGATATCTTAGAGTTTAGACCGGACGGCACCAGGAGGGTCTTTGCTGTTGTCTCTGGTCAGACCAATAGCGGCCCTGAGTTCCTCGCGTTCCAGCGTGGCCCATAGCTAGTGGCTAGAGCGCTGACGCGGCCAAGTCGCAAAAGTTCGCTGCGCGAATGGATTATCCCTGATAGGCGCTCGCCACCCGATTTTACTAATCTCTGCAATTATTCGAGAACTTCGGTCCGGAAATCCCGCAGAACAACAATGAAAGAAAAAAACACCCGAGAACAACTAATTATGAAAAGCTTCCTGCTAATAACCATATGCTTGTGCGCATGCCTGGCAGTCCAGGCGCAAAGCCCAACCCCGTCCCCGCCGCAGTATTCGATTACCGACATCAATGGTTCGCTCGACAGCTCCACTGCTTGTTGCATCAACAATGCCGCGCAGGTTGCCGGGACCTACGCCGATCCCGCGCTGGGCTCTTCTTCCATCGCTTTCCGCTACAGCGATGGAACCGTCCAGAGCCTCGGCACGTTTACCGGAGGAAACACGAGCACGGCTGCCGGAATCAATAGTTCAGGGCAGGTAACTGGTTATGCAGCTACCCAATCTGGAGACTCGCATGCGTTTGTTTGGTCGGGTGGACCGATGCAGGATCTTGGGACACTCGGCGGCACCAGCAGCAGCGGCTTTGGTATCAATGACGCTGGGACGGTCGTGGGTGACGCCCTTGATGGCCAGCACAACTATTATCAAGCGATTATCTATAGTGGCGGTGTCATGACGAGCTTGGGACTTTCGCCCGGCTCGCAAAGCTTTGCCAATGCGATAAACGCGGCCGAACAAATCACCGGCAGCATGGGTGTGAACTTCCAGGACCACGCGTTTCTTTATTCCAACGGCAGTGCCCAAGACCTGGGAGTGCTTGGGGCTGGTTACAACAGCTATGGCCGGGGGATCAATGCAGAAGGAGACGTAACTGGATTTGGCGAACTCGCAACGTATAACAGACACGCGTTTCTCTATTCGTCAGGCAGTGGCATGCAGGATCTTGGGACACTAAGTGGCGGCGCCTACGACGAAAGCTTTGCAAATGCCATCAACAACTCGAGCCAGGTCACTGGCAATTCCGATACCGGCACAGGGACGAGAGCCGGCTTTCTTTTCACCGGTGGAATCATGTATGACCTGAATTCGCTGGTCCCTGCGGATTCCGGCGTGACTAACATCCAAAGTGGCATTGGCGGATCCAGCCAAGGCAACGCCATTAATGACTTCGGCCAGATCGCGGCTACTGGCACCTCTACCGTCGATGGGCACCAGCACGCGCTGATTCTCACTCCGGTGCCGGCTTCGAGCACCACTACGGTCTCGGCTAATTCAAGCTACGAGACGGCGGTAGCCCCGGTCACGAACTCAAACACGCCTAATGCCACTACGGTGGCGCTGGTAGATGGCACAGCCAGCAGTGATCAGACCGTACAGATAAGCTTCGACAGCAGCCTTCCACCGAGCTCTTCTACGTTCCAGGCAGCGAGTGACCCGGTGAGTGTCTCCGGTACTGGCTCAGATACGTTCGTGCTCCAGATCTCATATAATGAAGCGCAGGCGATCAGTGTATTTGGCAGCGAAGACAACGTCCAGCTGATGTGGCTCGACCCGAGTGACAACCAATGGAAGCTGGCGGTGGCAGGAAACACCGGTGGCACGCCCACCGCTGTTCAAGGCCCTTATGATCCGAACACCGATTTTCAGCTCGGCTATTACGGCGTGGATACCGTAAACAATGTTGTCTGGGCAGTCATTAACCACAACAGTCAGTTTGTGGTCAGTGGCAATCAAGCGCCAGTAGTTAACGCCGGCCCCGATCAGACCATCACCACCCCGAGAACGACATTGGTTGGTTCTGCCATAGATGACGGTCTTCCGAACCCGCCCGGTGCTTTGACTTACTCGTGGACAAAAGTGAGCGGGCCGGGCAAAGTCAAGTTCGCCAACGTGAATTCCGCCAGCACAACGGCGACGTTTGGCAAACGGGGCTCTTATACGCTGATGCTCACTGCCAGTGACGGCGCTCTGTCCAGTAGCGACACGGTAGTCATTGATTTTAACCGCCGGCGATAATGGATGGAGCGAGCTTCAGCCGCATGCGCACCTATGAAAACGAAAAGTAAAATCAGTGGTTACATTGTTCGCAGTAGCGCAGCCGCAGCGCAACCGCCGTGCTTCGAATCATCGATTTGTCTGTATCCGTGAAATCCGCACTTATCCGCGGTTTAATGATTTTTTCTTTTCCCGCAAAAAATAGCTTGACACTGTCGGGGGGGGGGGCTCGCAGACTGCAGCAAATTTTTCCGGAACTTGGACCTCCAAATCCCGGAGAACAATGATG
>QHNF01000144.1 GCA_003218345.1 Verrucomicrobiota bacterium
TCTGTGATTCTTCGGGAGTGAAGCCTTGCAATTGATAAAAGAGCGACATCTCTTCGATTTCTTCCTCGGGATTTTCTTCGACTTCCGCGCGTTCGCGCGAGATTTCCGCTTCGTAAACTTCCGCCTCGCTCTTTGCAGCAAGATAAGCGCCCGCGCCCATCGACAATGTCGAAGCGAGCATTCCCGCAAGGCCAGATATGAGAACGTAATGCTGCTGATTATTTGTCGCACCGGCCACGCCAGAAACAATTCCGAACACAGCGCCTAGTCCATCGTTTGCGCCGTAGATCGCATCGGCGACCCAACTGCCCCCTCGCCCATGCCATCGTTCTCGCTTCAGGATTTTGTCGAGGGCGGTACGCGGACTGGCCGCTGGCGCCATTGCGCTCAGTGCTCGCGCATGCGCTTTTTCTTCGACCGCGCTTTTCCGCAAAAATTCCTGCACATCCTGTTCACCAGCCAGGGCACGCTCGGCTTGATCGTGAAATTCCGCTTCCTGCCGTTCTTCGGTCGCTTCCATGCGGCGAATAGCAATGTCTGCGCCAGCAATTTTGTTCCACCAACGATTTAGCCGGCGCCCAATCGTGTCCTTCAAACCGGGGACTTCTGCGCCGAGGTCTTTGAGTTTTTTCTCCCAGCGCTGTGCGTGGCGCTCTTCCGCTTCTGCCATGCGTAAGAGAACGGCTTTGCGCTTCTCATCTCGCTCGCGTCCTGCCAGGTCACGATATACTTGCGCCGTCTCCACTTCGGCGCGCCAATTACGTTTGACCACTTCGATCGTTTGTTGTCGATCCGTTCGACTGTCACTCAGGACAGATTCTTTCGCGTAACCTGATTGATTTTGGCCGCTCATAATCTTTCGGAGCTAATCGGCTGGCTCCATCGCAGGGCCAACGGCTGGCTCCGCTCTCGCTCTCAGTTGCTGCGCCGTAATTACCAGCGCGACGGAGCCGATAATCAGCGCGCCGGCTATTAGAATGCGCATGCTCAAAGTTTCGCCGGCAAAGGCGGCCCCCAGCAGGACTGCTACAATCGGGTTTACATACGCATAAGTGGCGACTTTCGCCGGCTCGCAATGTCGCAATAGCCAGATGTAGGCGGTGTATCCAACCACGGCTCCGATCATCACCAAATAAACAAATGATGCGAGCGATAAGATCGACATGGCGTTGGGCTGCAGCTGCCGCACCTCGCCAGTCATGATTCCCACGAGCAGAAGCAACAATCCACCGCACAGCATTTGTTGGGCGGCGGTCAGAAAGGGTGACGCCGCGTGTTTTGCGACGCGAGAGTAGAGGGAGCCCACCGACCAAATAAAGGACGAGACAAGCAGGATTCCTATTCCGATTGCAGGATGTCGCGCGCCGTTTGAAGAAAAGTGGAGCGCCGGGCCAAATAAGATACCAACCCCAACAAAACCTCCTACGAGGGCGAGCCATGCAATTGGTGCTGGTCTGCGCGTCATTCCTGACGCCCAGCCCAGAATCACAATGTAAATGGGAACAATCGCCACAATCAGCGCCGCCAATCCGGAGTCGATATACTTCTCTGAAATTGTCACGCCGCCATTGCCTGCGAGCAACAAACAGGCGCCGATAACCAGTGACGTGCGCCAGTTAGCCCAGCTCGATTTGCCGATGCCTTGCCACCATGCGATCGCAAACATGATCATCCCCGCCAACACGAATCGCGACCCCGCCATCAGAAACGGTGGAATGGTTTCGATTGCGAACCGAATGCCGAGATAAGTCGAGCCCCAGACCAGATAAAGCGCAGCAAACGCAACGATAATTCGAATTTTTGTCGGGGCAGCCATGAAGTGCCGACAATCTGTCATAAAATTCAGATTGTGCGTGCCTCGGGGAGCGCCGGCATGTTGCCCGCTGCCGCCGCCATATTGGCGGCAGCTTCTTTTAGAGCGTGAGCGCATCACTCGTGGGCCAAAGCTATCCGGCAACATGCCGGATACAGGGGGCAAAATTTCCGCGCTCCCCAAAGCTCAAACAAATACTGCTACGCGCCGCGGCGAAAAAGCAATCGATACAGAAGCAAAAGGATCATCGCGCCGACGACTGACATGATCCACCCAGCGATATAATTCTCGCCCACGAACAGGCGGCCGATCCAAGTGCCTACGAGCGCGCCGGCGATGCCGAGCAGAATCGTAACGATGCAACCACCTGGATCTTTTCCCGGCATCAACAGTTTCGCGATGGCGCCAATAACAAGACCTATGATTAAGATCCAAAGAATAGAGTGAGAGCTGAAGTCCATACGAGGCGAGTTCTATCGGATTGATGGTGTCTCGGCAAGGATTTCGTTTGAAACGAGCTGATTAAAACGTGGCCGCGTCAAAAACTGGAACATTGCGCTCGTAGAGACGGCGCGCTGCGCCGTCCGGACATCGCAGCGCGATGTCCCTACGCATCTAGGCGATCCTACAACTCGATCACTTGCGCAGAATGAATGTCTTCGCTCGTGCGAATTTGTTCGAGCAACGCCGCGTCCGGCGCCGTATCCAGATTCAGGACCGTTAGCGCCGTGCCGCCGGCCTGATTTCGGCTGAGCGACATTGTGGCAATGTTCACGCCGTGATTCCCGAGCAATGTGCCAATTCGCCCGACCATTCCCGGTCGATCCGTGTTTTCCAGCACGAGCAAAACGCCGTGCGGACGCGCTTCCACTGGACGACTGTTAATGCTTACAATCCGCGAAGTGGCGCCGAAAAACGCGCCGCCGACCAACACCGTTTTTCCTTCGCCGGCAGCGGATAATTCGAGCATGTCGGTATAATCTCCCGGCGCGCTCAGACGCGATTCGCTCACTTTCAAACCGAGACTCTCGGCGAACGCGGGCGCGTTCACTTCATTGACTTCGCTGCCGCCGGCCGTTTGCAAGAAGCCTTTCAAGATTGAGCGCGTGATCGCCGTCGTGTCGACTTCGTTGACTTTGCCGCTGTAATTAATGTTGAGCGTTTCGGCGCGCTTCGGCGCAATTTGCGAGAGGAATCGGCCGAGCTTTTCGCCAAAACGCAGATGCGGCCCGATGATCGCCAACGTTTTCGCATCCAGGTTGGGCATGTTCACTGCATTGCGAATGGTGCCTTCGAGCAGCGCGGCGCGAATCGATTGCGCGATCTCAATGCCAACACTCTCCTGCGCTTCGGCGGTGGACGCGCCGAGATGTGGAGTTAGAACCATATTGGGCGCGCTGCGCAACGGCGAATCGGCCGGCAGCGGTTCAGTTTCGAAAACATCCAGTGCTGCGCCGGCCACATGCCCATCTTGCAACGCTTGCACGAGCGCGTTTTCGTCGATTAAGCCGCCCCGCGCACAATTGATGATTCGGACGCCGCGTTTTGTTTTTCGCAAGCGTGGCGCATCGAGAATGTGACGCGTTTCCGAGGTAAGTGGAGTATGTAGGGAGATGAAATCGGCGTTCGCAAGCAAATCGTCCAGCTCGTCAACCAACTCGACCTGCAAACTGCGGGCGCGCGTAGCAGAAAGATACGGATCGTAGGCGACGACGCGCATGCCGAAAGCAATGGCGCGCCGACTAAGCTCGCTGCCGATCCGGCCCATTCCGATAATGCCAAGCGTTTTGTTGTACAGTTCGACACCTTCGAAATTCTTTTTGTCCCAATTTTTGCTACGAACATTTGCGTCCGCCTGCGGAATCTTGCGGGCAACGGAAAGCAAGAGCGAAAATGCGTGCTCGGCCGTAGAAACCGTGTTCCCGCCGGGCGCATTCAATACAATGATGCCGCGACGTGTGGCAGTCTCCACATCGACGTTGTCCACGCCAACTCCTGCACGGCCGACTACGCGCAATTTCGCGCCGGCATTCAACACATCGGCAGTGACCTTTGTCTGGCTGCGGACTACCACCGCGCTGAACGTCGGGATAAGATCCACAAGGTCGCGCTCGCTCAAACCCGTTTTGACTGTGACATCGAGCCCGCTGTCGCGTGAAAGCTCATCCACTCCGCGTTGTGAAATTGCATCGGCGATAAGGACCTTGGGCGGCGTCACGGCAGTTTTCAGTGTTAAGTTTTAAGAGACAAGATGCGCGGCCCAACTTAAAACTTAAATCTTAAAACTTAAACTTCTGTTTAAGGTGTGGTTCCATGCGAGAACGCGCGAAATCTTTCTACGTCGTGTTCGCCATTGCGGCGGTGCTGATTGTTCCAGCTGCGATCGCATTGCGAACCGTCGTTCATCCCGGCGTTTTACGAGTCACATCGGACAACCCGACACCGTTCGGATACACCTGGAGCGTGCTCTTGTTCATTATTCCGATTGGTGCGCTGGGGTGGTGGTTTGGCTGCCGGCCTGATCTCAAGTTTCCGAGAAAAGCGTTTTGGAGAACGATCGCTCTGCTGGCACCCCTCGGCTTCTTGCTCGATCTGCTCTTTGGCAACACTTTCTTCGTTTTCCCAAACAAGGCGGCCACACTCGGATACGAAGTCCCTGCCATCGGGGG
>QHNF01000145.1 GCA_003218345.1 Verrucomicrobiota bacterium
GTTTCAAACCTCGAATCGACCCTCGCCCAACCTCTCCCTGCTAGGTCGAGGTGATCGCTTCTCCCTGGGGACAACGTCAGGATTAGGGCGTCTGGAACAAAACCAGCGGCAGCAATTTCACGGATCGGCAAGGGCTTGGCAGCGTTCTTCGGAGCGAAGATGTTGGTGTTGAGCTTCACGCCGTGCATCGGAATTACCGCGTTGGTCAGATCGAAAGTCGGCCCGGCTTCCCGTCGAGCGTCCGATCGAAATGCGAGGGCGAAAATGAACATTGATTCATCTGATTCGCGCCATCGCGTAAGCGTCCACGAACTCCCCGTCGCGGAAGGCGTATTTGCGAAGTGTGCCTTCGATCTCGAATCCGAATTTGCGATACAGCGCGATCGCCGGCTCATTGTCCGTGAAAACGGTCAGCTCGATTCGCGCGAGGTTCAGCCATTTATCGGCGAGATCAATCACCGCCTGCATCATCGCCGCGCCTACGCCTTTGCCCTGCCAGTCATCGCGCACCATCATCCCGATCTCGGCCTTATGCGCGATTCGCGGCCTCGAAGACGTATGCAGGCCGATCGTGCCGACGACTTCGCCATCAATGACAGCGACCAGGATGTGCTCGCCTTCTCCACCTTTAGTCAGAAGTTCACGAACTGATTCGAGGCTGCGGTAAGGCAGTTGCAGCGTGTTTCGGACGACCTGCGGCGCGGTGTAACACTTCCACATAGCTTCGGTGTCTGTCGGTTCCGCTTTGCGAATGGTGATTTCCATAAAATGCCCGACAAATACTGGCGCTGGATCTCGGATTCAGAATACGCGCGAAAGTTCTCTTAACACAATATCGCCGTAATCAGGATTCCTTATCGAGATTTCGCGATTCTTGCAGCTGCTCCGTTTGTGGCGTGTACAGATTGTCGCTCTCGACGTTGAAAAGTCGATTCCAGCGGGCGCGATAATTCTCGAACGCGATCTGAGCTCCCAATTGCATTAGCTGTTCCTGGGAAAATCGATTGCGCAAACGCGCATACAGATCGTCGGAAACATCTGACGGCGTTGCCGTCAGTGCGTCAGCCAGTTCAATAACCAGTCCTTCGGTGTCGTTGAAAGCTGTCATGTCGTCGCCGAGAACAGCGCGCAATTTCTCATCGCTCAAGCCTGCTTTTCTGCCCACGGCAGAATTGATATCTATTCAGAAGGGACAACCGATGCGCGCGGCAGCGCGGACCTTTCCCAATTGAAAGTAACGCAACGAGACAAGTCGTTTGCGGCCGAGAGCGGCTTCGATGGCTATTCCGCCCCAGATCAGCCCTGGCAAGCGCATCTGCACCTTTGCCGGAGTAAGATCTTTTCCAAACATCTTGCGCATCACTCCGTAGAACCAGCGCAGATGCCATGGAGCCTGTTGTTTCTCCAAGCCGGAAATTCGAGCCATGATGAACCTGTATCGTTCCGCCCAATACGGTTGGTCTTAGCGTTCTAAGTTACCGACAAACTCACGCATGGGCTTGCCTCCTCGCTGAAACCAGTTTGTTCACGAGCGTGTTGGTCGCTTTCTCCAAAAGCATTCCCCAGGCGCTAAGCACGGCCAGCGTTGCGACTGAAATTAACAGGAACATCCAGATTGGTTGCTCGCGAATGCGGAGGCCCAGCCAGATGACGTATGGCTGGTGAATGAGATACAAACCGTATGAATAGAGTCCGACGAGGCCGAATATCTTCGCTGGCCCGTTGAATAGCGAAATGATTCCCGCAACGCCGACGATTTCGAGAAAGCAACATGCGCCGGTGGCAAAATCGACGAAAATGTAATCGTAAAGACCGTGATAAAGCTGCAGTGCCGCGGGATAAAGGATTAGTCCGACCACGAATCCTGCGCCGCGAAGTAGAAACCATTCCACGCGCGTAGGCGATTGGTTGTGCCACATCGCGAGTGACATTCCGATCGCAAATTCAGGCAATCGACAGATGGCGAAACCGCCAAGCACCCACAATCCATTTTGCGGCCAGACAACGAGCAACAGATAGCGCGCGAAAAATCCGGCGGCACACGCAATTAATAAGAAGCTCCACGGTCCGAGACGCCGAGCCACCCAAAAGAGCAGGGGGAAGATCAAATAAAACTGAATCAGCATGGAGAAATACCACCACGCTGCGTTGAGGTACATGAAGTTCATCTGAATATCGATGAAACGCAGGCCGAGCAGGCTCAGGATAATGCGACTATCCACGGGTTCGAGACGCGCGACGAAAGGCGAAACCAAATAAACTAAGTGCGCGACCCAGTACATTGGATAAAGCCGCACGAATCTCGCGCGATACCATGTGCCCCACGCGACTGCGCCCGCTTCGGCCCGGCGCATCGTGGATTGCATGAGCGTCCAACCGCTGAGGATGATGAATACGCCGACGGCATGGAAACCAAGCCCCGATACTTTGAACCAGACCAATCTCAGGATACTTAGTGCGCTCACTATGATGTCGCTCCAATCGGCTGGAGGAAGAACGCCGCGCTCGAAGTAGGTCCTGAAAAAATGAAAGTAAGCGACAAAGAGAATGGCCAGTCCCTTTGAGATATCGAGCCAGAGCAAGCGCTTCATCGTATCCGCTTAGCAGGGGAAAGTCCCCTTGGTCAAGACGGCTTACCATTTGGGCCTGACCAGCACTAGCATCGAGAGCATTGACGATTACCAACGCGACTCGTTGGATCGACAGCGTGATTGCAGAAGCTAAAGGCGGTCTCGCGCTTGAGCGCGATCGTTTGCGCATGGTGATTGCGACGATCGTGCTCAACATCGTCGCGGTTTCGCTGTTGGCGTTCGCGTAGTGGTCGGACTGGCGCACGAGCGCAGCACTCAATGTGATCGACAATAGTTTGCTCGTCGGCTTTGTGATCGTTAGGCGCGATGTGTTGGTTGCGTTCCGCAATGGTCAACAGGCAGTCAAAGACGCGAAGGCCGCATGCAGCATCATCGGATGGAACAACGAGCACATGATCGACACGCTTGCCGCAGCTTACGCCGAGACTGGCGATTTTGGTTCCGCTATTGGTGTGCAGAACAAGCTCTGGCCCTCAAAGGAATCTCGCCCGAAAGCGCAAAGCTTTTTCCGGAACACCTGATGTGGTTTCAACAGCGCAGGGGTTTTCCGAATTCAAACAAAACAGAGAAGATCTGACACCGGAGAGAGCTGTTCAATCCGTTCTATTCCGGCACCTGGATATTGAGTAAAGTGATGCGTGAAGCGCATCGTTTCGCTTTTGCCCGCTGCCACTGAGATCGCGGCTGCCCTCGGGTTAATGGATCATGTAGTCGGTGTTTCGCACGAGTGCGATTTTCCCCGCGAGGCCAACGATCGCCCGCGCGTGACAGATTGTCCGGTGCACAACGCCGGCCTAACGAGTGAAGAAGTGGATGAATGGGTGCGTGGCTCGCTGCGCGAGAACGGCACGATCTACACGATTGACGAGCCGCTCCTGCGTTCACTGCAACCCGATGTTATTCTCACCCAGAGATTGTGCGACGTGTGCGCAGTCGGTTATGGCACCGTCGCGCGGCTCACGGAGAGTCTGCCGGGTCCACCTCGGGTCGTGAATCTGGAGCCCTCGAGTTTGTTGGATATTTTCGACGACGTTCGACGAGTCGCGGAGGTCTGTGATGTTCCGGAACGCGCTGACAAATTGGTCGCCAAGTTATCGCAGCGTGTAGAGAGGGTGCAACACAGAGCAAGCCGCATCGCGAATCGTCCGCGCTGCTTCTTAATGGAATGGGTTGACCCGCCGTTTTGTTCCGGTCATTGGGGACCGGAGCTTTTAGAAATCGCCGGCGGACACGACCCGTTAGGCCGCAAACATCTGCCATCGGTGCAGATCGAGTGGAAGCAAGTGTTGGACGCGCGTCCGGAGATCATCATTCTTGCGCTCTGCGGCTACAATATCAGTCGCGCGAGCCGAGATTACGAATTGCTTCGGCAGCTTCCCTGTTTCGATTCACTCCCCGCGTCGCGTCGAGGGGAGATTTATGCCGTTGACGCCAGCGCTTACTTCGCGCGACCAGGCCCGCGCATTGTGGATAGTCTTGAAATTCTCGCGGGAATTTTGCATCCGCAAGAATTTCGGGAGTTTGCTCCTCGTGGGCCCGAGGATTGGCGGGTTGCTCGCCTCAATCGGCAAGCGGCTCAAACCCAACGAACACATCATCAGCTTCCGGGAGGCCTTAAGCGATAACGCCCTTCATACAAAACGTCATGGTTACAATTGTAGCGCCTTGCGAAGATGCGGAATGAGACGCTTGCTGAACTCGACGGAATCGCCGGCGGAGAGATGCGACCACCCTGGACAGTTGAAACTGCGTAGCTTGGGATAATCTTCATAGTAAATACCGGGTGCACCGGTGTCCCTGATCACTCGATCCCAAATACCGGCGCGTGGGGTTTCGCGGTCCTCCAGTTTCTTTAGGTCTCCGCTGTACGGAAAACGAACGAAAACGATTTTGCCCCCACGAGCGCGGAGTTTGTGTACGGCTACGGCAACATCATGGAAGCGTTGCTCAATCGCTTGTGCCATCTGTTTCGCAAAGTCTTCTTTCGGTATGTAAGTCGGCGGTGGTGGCGGGGTAAAAAGCGGGATCCAGATTTGTTGAATCATTCTCGCCAGTTCACTGCCTGGCCGGGCGCATTCCTCGATCATGCGTTCGCGGCGTTCGCGATCCAGAGTACCGAAGTACGGCGGAAGACGCGGCGGCACCTGCGCATACGGCCGATTGGGAATGGGCAGGCGTTTTAGCAGATCATCGAGAGTCAGCTCCTCCTGTTTGAGAAACGCGACATGTTCCTCCAATGGTATCGCCAGATATTGGCTGACACGTTGCGCGGGCGTTTGAGTGTGAGACCGGCGCACGGCTTTTTCAGCGC
>QHNF01000146.1 GCA_003218345.1 Verrucomicrobiota bacterium
AATTTCCCGGAGACAAAATTCCCATCGTTAAGGGCAGTGCCCTCAAGGCACTTAATGGCGACGCCGACGCGCAAAAACAAGTGCTCGCCCTCGTAGAGGCCATTGACGATTACATCCCGGTTCCAGAGAGGCCGGTCGATCAGCCATTCCTGATGCCGATCGAGGACGTGTTTAACATTGAAGGCCGCGGCACTGTCGCGACGGGTCGGGTTGAACGCGGTGTTCTTAAGAAAATGGGGGAAGTCGAGCAGGTAGGCATTCGCCCGACGGCCAAGACCGTTGCCACCGACATCGAAATGTTTCGCAAACTTCTCGATGAAGCGCGCGCAGGCGATAACGTCGGCGTTCTGTTGCGAGGTTTGAAAAAGGAGGAAGTCGAGCGCGGTCAGGTCATTTCAAAGCCGGGTTCGATTACGCCACATAAGAAGTTCAAGGCGGAAGTCTACGTGCTGAGCAAAGAGGAAGGCGGACGTCACACCCCATTCTTCAGCAATTACCGGCCGCAGTTTTATTTCCGCACCACGGACGTTACTGGCACGGTCAAACTGCCCGAAGGCGTGGAAATGGTCATGCCCGGCGACAACATCTCCATTGAAGTCGAATTGATCACGCCGATCGCTATGGAAAAGACGATTCGCTTCGCCATTCGTGAAGGCGGAAAAACCGTCGGCGCAGGTCGCGTGAGTGACATTCTGGATTAAAATTCTTCCTTCACCTCTTCCTCTCTCTCTGCTCAGTTGAGCGAGAGGAAAGGAAGAAGAAAGATTAAGAGGAAGGTGAAGCGGAAGAGTAAACCTTACGCCAGTAGCTCAATTGGTAGAGTAGCGGTCTCCAAAACCGTCGGTTGGGGGTTCGAGTCCCTCCTGGCGTGCTGGAAGATTTGCAAACGCCGAACGCCCAACATTCGAATGCTGAACTTCAAACGGAGGAAGCCAATCGGGCGTTTGGAAGCCTGCCGCGCCGGTAGCCTTGCGAAGGCCGGTTGAGCGTTGGATGTTGGACGTTATTTAGAAATCAATGATTACCAAAGTTAAAAACTTCTTCAGCGAAGTGAAAGTCGAGCTGCAGAAAGCTTCATGGCCTTGGGACCCGAAGGAAAAAGGGTTCCGCCGCTATAAAGAACTCACGGACTCGACGTTGGTGGTCGTTATCGCGATGTTATTGCTCGGTGGATACGTTGCGCTTTTCGATTTCGTTCTGGTGAACTTTGTTCACTTTTTCACCCGATTGCACTGATTTATGGCACAGACACTCGCAGGCAAAGATCAATGGTACGTCGTGCATGTGCTTTCCGGTCAGGAAAACAAGGTGCGCGAAAACATCTTGAAGCGCGTCAAGACAGAGGAAATGGGCGACTTGATCTACGAAGTGCTCGTTCCGACTGAGCGCGTCTCGGAAATCAAGAAGGGCAAAAAGAGCGAGACGACTCGGAAATTCTTTCCCGGCTATCTGATTGTTAACATGCATTTGCTCGACGAAAACAATCAGCTTGTCGGGCGCACCTGGTATTTCATTCGCGATACACCCGGGGTAATCGGTTTTGCCGGTACCAAGGACAAACCGATTCCGATGCGACAATCGGAGGTGAACAACATGCTCGCGCAAATGAAAGAGCGCGAAGAAAAGGTGAAACCAAAAGTCAGCTTTGAAGTAGGCGAATCAGTAAAAGTTGCCGACGGCCCGTTCCAAAACCAGACTGGAATTGTCGAAGAAATCGATCCCGAGCGTGGCAAACTGCGCGTCTCAGTCACGATTTTTGGTCGTGCCACACCGGTGGAACTTGAATACTGGCAGGTGGAACGCGGTTAGACCTATGTCTGTCATGTCGAGCGAAGTCGAGACATCTCTCAATTCAAAATAAGATTACACAATGGCGAAAGAAGTTGTAGCTCACATTAAACTCCAAATTCCCGCGGGCCAGGCTAACCCTGCGCCTCCAGTTGGAACGGCGCTGGGACCGCGCGGCGTCAACATTATGGCGTTCTGCAAGGAATTTAACGCCGCCACTCAGAAGCAAGCCGGCGACATCTTGCCGGTCGTCATCACCGTCTTCAAAGACAAATCATTCACCTTCGTTACAAAAAGTCCGCCTGCCGCAGTCCTTTTGAAAAAAGCGGCCAATATCGCCGCTGGCTCCAAAGAGCCGAACAAAACAAAGGTCGGCAAAGTGACGCGAAAACAAGTCTTGGACATTGTGAACACAAAGCGCAAAGACCTCAACGCGCGCAACGACGAAGCCGCCTTCCGCACCATCGCCGGCACCGCCCGCCAAATGGGCCTCGAGATCGTCGATTAGACTGGCAGCTTTCGAAGGTTGCGCATCTGCCTGACTCGGCGGGCGGGCTTCCAGTCCGCCGTAGCGTTTCGACGTGTAGGATGAATGTCGGCCAAGACAGCCCGGAAGCCTATCTTCCGATTTCGCCGAGATACTCCCACTGCTGCAACGCGATCAGGACGTTGCCGTTTTTCCAAACGAAATCGTGGAAGGCGCGGAGGTTGAATTTTTCGCCTTGTTGTAAACGCGCTTCAGCCAGAAATTTCATTATCTGCAATTTGCCGATCTGGTAGGTGATGGCCTGGCCCGGTCCTGTGGAGAAGGCGATCGCTTCCTGGCGCGCCGTCTGTTCGTCCATTGGAACTTTCTCCTGTAAATATTTCGCGGCTTGCTCGAGCGTGAATTCGCCGAGCGCAAGTTTCACGTCCACCTCCACGCGGAGCGCACGCAAACGCATAAAATTGTAAATAATCTCGCGCGTGTGCGGACTGTCATCGAACAAACCGGCCTGTAACATCATTTCTTCCGCGTAAAAGCCGATCCCTTCGTTGGCTCCGGAGTCGTAGTAGTGCCGCCGGATCGGGTCCTCGTGTTTCCACGAGAGACAAAGCTGAAAATAATGACCCGGCACTCCTTCGTGAACCGTGATGGGTCGCGGGTCCATTGCCGTCGCGCGCCAGAAGTAGCCCAGTTTTTCTGACAGCTCGGGTACGTAACGGATGCAGTTCTTTTTCAACCGCGATGGTGTTGTGAAATCATCGTTTTCAGTAAAGCCGAGAGCGCGCAAGTATTCGGGAGTCGGTCGAAGCGTGTAATGCTGGATCCAATCGGGCACAGTTAGAATCCCGCGGTCTTGGAGAAATTTGCGAATTGATAATTCCTTCTCTGCTGCATCGCGAATCCAGTTGTCGATGTTCTCGGCGATTTTCAGTGGCGGCACATCTTTGTTCCGGTTTTTCTCGTAAGTTTCGAAGGCGACCGCTCGATTCCATTCCTGCCGTCCCATCGCCAGCAGTTCCTCCGGTGTGAACGGCATCAGCGCCACGTTTTGCAAAAACCAGACGTAGGCGTCACGGCCAAGCGCCGTTTGCTGCGGAAGATTCTGCAGCTTTTTTTTGAGCTGTAGCTGATATTTTTCCAGTGCATCCGCCGCGCGTTCGCACGCGCTCTTCAATTTGTCCGGATTTAGAGTTGTCGATGCTACGAGCAAGCTCGCCATTTTGCGGAGCTGCTCGCGAATGCCATCGAGATTGTTGATCGCAACCGTGGCGAACGGCGCCGGAGTATTCTGGAGGTTCTCTGCCCCTTGCTGCAAAATCGAGGGAATGTTTTCAATGCGCGTGAAAATCTCGCAACCGCGCGCCTCATCATAGGGTGGCGCCACCGTGAGTGCTTCCGCGAGCGCGGTGAGCGTTTGCTCAATATAAAAATTCGGGTCGCGTTTCCAGCGCGGGTTTTTGTCGAGCTCCCAGCGCACCCGCGACAGCGCTGAGCCGATCAGTTTGTAATCCACCTGCTTCGAAA
>QHNF01000150.1:0-313 GCA_003218345.1 Verrucomicrobiota bacterium
ACCGAAACCAGTTCAGGACGCATCACGCAGACCTGTACTCCTCTTCCCACGGCAGAGCAACCCTTTGCCGCTCCATTTGGGGGGTGGGGGGATCCTTTCATCTGTCGCTTCGTTCTACGGGAATGGCGGAGGCAAGTTTCCGGACAAAGCTCTCTCGTTCCTCAGACCGGAGGCGAAGCCAACCCCCGCCGTGGCAGCCGGTAACGCAGCCCGGTGCCAAGGCAGCCAAACCCGTAGCGAACGCGGCGTCGAAAATTAATGGAAGAAGCCTCGCGCATGTATTTGGCCGGGCAGGTCACCTCGCCAATAGCTG
>QHNF01000150.1:331-8875 GCA_003218345.1 Verrucomicrobiota bacterium
AAGTCGTCCGAGTTTTTTCGACGGCCTGCGGCTGCTTCGGCCGCATCGGAGTCAGCCGATCAGCTTCTCGAGCGGCTGATTGTTCTCAAATCTGGTGATGTTGTCGATGGTCATACTGGCAATGTTCAATAAAGCTTCTCGTGTAAAGAAAGCCTGGTGCCCGGTAATGATCACATTTGGGAAAGTGAGCAACCGCGCAAACACGTCGTCGCTAAGAATCAACCCCGAACGATCCTCAAAGAAGATTTCTTCTTCCTCCTCGTACACATCCAGGCCGAGGTAACCGATCTTGCCGCTCTTCAACGCCTCGATAATCGACAGTGTATCCAGCAGGGCGCCGCGACTGGTGTTGATCACCATGACGCCGTTCTTCATTCTGGCGATGGCAGCGTCATTAATCATGTATTTGTTGTCGGGCGTAAGCGGACAATGCAAGGTGATGATGTCCGATTCCGCGAACAATTCGTTCAGGTCCACGTAAGGCACGCCGAGAGACCGACAGGTTTCGTTCGGAATTAGATCGAACGCCAGAGTCGGGCAAGCCAATCCCGTGAGGATTTTCCAATCCCGTGAGGATTTTCACCACCGCAGTCCCGATTTGTCCTGTGCCGATCACGCCGACTGTTTTGCCGTGCATGTCAAAGCCGAGTAAGCCGTCGAGGGCAAAGTTACCTTCGCGCACCCGGTTGTAGGCGCGATGCAGGTTGCGATTCAGCGCGAGCATTAGGCCGATCGTATGCTCAGCCACTGCGTACGGCGAATAGCCCGGCACTCGCACAACAGTGATGCCGTGTTTGCTCGCAGCTTTTCGATCGACGTTGTTGTATCCGGCGCAACGAAGCGCGACCAATCGAACGCCTAGCGACGCCAACGTCGCGATCACTGCCGCGTTTACGTGGTCGTTAACAAACACGCAAACCGCACCGAACCCAGCCGCAAGGCTCGCTGTGGTTTCATTCAAATGCGACTCGAAAAAACGCAATTCATGACGCGAACCATTCGCCGCGCTGAGAAATTCGCGGTCGTATTTCTTTGCGCTAAAGATTGCGACTTTCATTGTCCACTGAGCGGATCACTCCATCGCAGACCGCGGAAACGCGCGAAGCCGGGGTCGGCGCTCGCCAAAATTGCGCCGGCTTCGATTGCCGCGGCGGCAACGAACGCGTCGCTGAGATCATTCCCCCTAAGGTGATAATCGCGCGCCATCCGAACAAAAATGTTGCGATGTTCCGGCCCTGGATGCAGTTCACTCACGATCGGACAAGACCGGACCGCATCAAGAAAGCGCAGTGCCTCCTCAAATCGCGATGGCTGAGCGAATGCACGGCGATTAGTTGTGATGCGAAGGAATGCCAGTTCCGATAATACCAGCAGCTCCAGCGGTTCGTCGGCGGAGAGTCTTTTTTCCAGCCATCGTTTGGCTGTTGTATGCTGCGGCAGGTCTCGGCGGAACGCGTAGATGAGCAGGTTAGCGTCGAGAAGCAGCATCGGTGGTTGCCGGGGCGATCAGTGACGTCGCATCAGGAGTCGGGCGCCCTCTGCATCGTCAGTGATCGCGCGAGCCTCTTTGAGGTCGCGGATCCCACGAGCCAGACCGCCTCTGGCCCGGCTAACCGGCAGCTTGATTTTTCTGGGCCCTTCCCGCGGCGATTTGCGACGACGGCGCAGCCGTTCGCGCAACGCCACTTCGATGTAGCGAGTAAGGCTTATGCCGTGCTGCGCTGCTTCGGCTTTAATTCTCCGCATCAAATCTTCATTGAATCGCAATGTCGTTTGCATCGAGTTGAAATTTCCAGTCTGACAGATTTCTGTCAAACAGGCAATCCGGCCTGAAGACGCTCTGCGAAACTGATCTTTAGGAACGCAGGGTTGCAAGTCTGAAGTTGGAAGCGAAGTAAAATGTCGATACGTGGGCGGACACTTGCTCAAACGGAAACGGCGCAAAAGAAATGGCCGGTCTTCTGCAATCTCCTCATAAAACATCAACGCATCCAACCTGCATCGAAACGCATGCCGAAACGAGAAAAGCTTCCCGATGATTTGAAAGAGCTTTGTTTGCTTTGCCGAGCCGGAAAGCTGTTCGCAGTACAGCAGTGGATCCGAGACAGTCGGCGATTGCGCACGCCGGCGGGAAATTTTGCGACTTCACCAATTCGCACCGCCATTGAGTCCGGTTTTCACAGTATGGTCGAAGTTCTCCTCCAGGAAGGCACCGTCGATCAGGAAGAGAAAAACGATGCGTTCATTAAGGCGATCGATAGTCGCAACTTCGATCTTGTTGAGCTGCTGACGCAATATGGTGCTGATCCTTGGATAGTCGACTTCGATACCATTCTATGCTCTCGACATCCACAGATCATGCGTTGGTTCGTAGCCAACGGACTCGACCTCGAATGCGATTGTTACGCCGAGGAATTCGCGGTGCTTGTAACGAAAGGCGCGCGCGCTCCCCAGCTCTTGCGGAATCGTGTGCATTTTTTGCGCGCTGTAAAAACAGCACTGCCGATTTAGCAGGACGCTAACGCCGCGCGGCGATCAGAGACTGGATTCCTAGCAAATTGCAGGACCTTTTCCGGACAAGCCGCGCTCGCCGAGCCATGGAAAAGGTCGTCGCATTCGCGCGACGCGTTTGAGTCCGAATGGCTCGATCGCCTTGCTGCGGATATGCGCGATGGCTTCTTCAACAGAATCGGTGGCGAAAATCAGGCTTGAATCCTCCGGACCAATCATCGCCCTTTGCGCCATCTTCTGGATGAAATCGATCAACTCTTTCCAGTAATCGGTGCCCATGATCACAATCGGAAAATTCTTGATTTTCCCGTTCTGAATCAAAGTGAGCGCCTCGAACAGCTCGTCGAGTGTGCCCGCCCCGCCGGGCATCACAACAAACGCGTAGGAATACTTAATTAACAATGCTTTGCGGACGAAAAAATAATGTAACCGGCCGCACAGATCGAGATAGGCGTTGGACACTTGCTCAAACGGCAGCTCGATGTTGCATCCGACCGAGCGCCCTCCAACTTCTTTCGCCCCGCGGTTGGCTGCTTCCATGATTCCTGGACCGCCACCGGTCATCACCGTGAATCCCAGCCGAGCAATCGCCGCGCCCATTTTTCGGGCCAGCTCGTAATGTGGATCGTCAGGCTTGACGCGGGCCGAGCCAAACACCGTTACGCAGGGAGCCACGAAATGAAGCGTTTGAAATCCGCGGAGGAAATCGCGCATCACTCTCAGCAACGTAAAAAATTCGGTAAACCGCGAGCGCGGACCTTCGAGAAAGATTTCGTCGGCCCGCTCCGGAGGTACGGTCAGCGCAGATGTCGCCGAATCCGGCACGGGATCGATCGGAGCTTCACTTGCCATTAACGGTCAACGGCAATCATCGGAGCACGGTTTCCATGCTACGGTTCAAGTTTCATTGTTCGCCCTAACGTCTAGCACGCATTACTCCAACGCAGCAACACACCACTTCAATATTTCCGCCGCATGTGGCTCGGGAGAATATTTAACTCGCTGCGATACTTGGCCACTGTGCGTCGCGCAATAGGGATACCGCGCTCGCTCAGGATGTCGACGATCTCGTGATCACTCAAAGGCGCGCCGCCGCTCTCATGCTTGACGAGGTCGAGAACGGCTTGTTTTACGCTGGTATTGCTCAGCGATTCACCTGTCGCAGTTTGATAACCGGAGGTGAAAAAATATTTCATCTCGAAAATCCCTTGCGGCGTGGCCATGTATTTGCCGGAAACGGCGCGGCTGACCGTGGTCTCGTGCACCCCCACAGTATCGGCAACTTCTGCCATCGTCATCGGTTTCAAATGCGACGCCCCATGCTCGAGGAAATCTCGCTGCCGCGAAACGATCCGCTGCGCGATGTTTAGGATTGTTTGCTGGCGTTGATGGATCGACCGGATCAGGAATTTGCCGCTGCGGATTTTTTCGCGGATGTAGTCTTTGACGTCGCTGGTTTGCGCGTCTCCGGAGGCAATGATGTCCTTGTAGAGATTGCTGATCCGCAGATGCGGAATCTGTTCGTTGTTGAGGGAGATCTGATATTCGCCATCCACTTTTTCGACGATGACGTCCGGGAGTACGTAATTCTGCGGCGCGGCAGCGAAAATCTGACCTGGCCGCGGGTTCAAGCGCGCGATGTTGTCGGCGGCCTTTTGTACCTCTTCGACGCTGATTGCCAGCCGGCGCGCAATCTCAGGAAAGCGGTGCTTGGCGAGTTCCTCCATGTGGTCCGAAACAATCCTGCACTCGAGGCTGTGTTCTTTTCCTTGTCGCCGCAGTTGAATCAACAAACACTCGCGCAAATCACGCGCGCCAACTCCCGCCGGATAAAAGGATTGAATCAACGCCAATATCCTTTCGAAGTCGTCCTGTGGAATTCCTGAGTTCAACGCCATTTCCTCCAGCGTGCTTCGGAGGAATCCGTCGTCGTCGACGTTACCAATGATCAGCTCCGCAACTTTGCGGTCGTCAGCGCTGAGCACGGTCTGATTCAACTGCGCAATCAGATTTTGCTGAAGCGTTTCCTGGACTGGGATCGAATCGAAGAGAAACTGGCGTTTCTCGTCCGCCTCCTTCGAGCCGCGCCGGCCCTCGAGACTGGAACTGGCCGACTGCGCCATGTAATCGCGCCATTCCTCATCCAGACTCGCCAGCTTCTCGAATTCATCCTTGAAATTTTCGTCCGCTGAGGCTTCAACCTCGCCGCGGTCGTCGGCGCCGGGATCCTCTGGCAACTCTTCCAGCACCGGATTTGTTTCCATCTCCTGTTGAACCAGGTTGCGCAGCTCGAGTAATGGGGTCTGGAGAATGAGCAGGCTTTGTTGCAGCTGCGGCGACAGAACCTGCTGTAAGGCGAAGCTTTGTCTTTGCTGCATTCCCTGTGCGGCCATACGCCGAGTTTACGAGCGTTGGCAATGGCAGGCAAGCGCATCGACGACAACTAGGGCGGCAGGCGTTCCGCCTGGGGGAACACGATTTGCAGCCGGCACGGCTGCCTCTACAGCTGTCCCCTTACAACCCGGCCATATCCCATTTAGCAGGATAATATTTTTGAAATTGTTTCTTGCGAGACCCACAAGAACCGCGCGGCACTTAGTAGCGAAAACTTTCTTCAGGAACGGTAAAGCTGCCCGGGTAAGCATCCAGGATTCCGGTTAACCCGTACGCAATCACTGGCGCGACCATCGCGTTCACGCCCGGCGCGCTGTTGCGCGCTATCGCCAGCGGCGCCAGAATGTCGGTTCCGTTGGGAGCGACGCCGTGCGGCTCAAGCGCGCCGAGGGGCAACAACACTGTTTTAATTTTCGCGGGTACCCACTCGCGAACCTCCAGTCAGGTGATCCGCTCCATCTCGCGTGTGCTGGGTTGCGTCTGGTTCATTCGCGCTGGTTCGGAGAAGGTTATAGCATTACTGAAAGGCAAAATGGGAACCGCGGCGGCGCAGCAAAAAATATTCGTTTGCGAATCCTCGCGTCCGGATTCAATATCGCTTCAGTCGCCATTTCGTTCGACAAAGCTCCCCGAACGTAATCAGTCAGAGTCACCGAGTGACCCCATTCCAAAAGATCTATGGCGGCTGCAGCCGGCATTCTGGATGCGAATTGGTTAGCAGAAATATTCTCGATTGTTTCCGGCGAGCCCAGCATGTGCATGCCCATGCTGTCGATGGACAAGAAACAGCGCACGGAGTGAAATGAATTCACGAGCGATCGAAGGATGGCTGCGCGGGAGTCCGCAGACGCGTCGGCGGGAACCCATGTCGACAAAATTCCGTTTTGCTTTAGGTGCGATTTGATCAACGCATAAAACTCCTCAGAGTAAAGCAGGCTTGAGCCTGCAGCTTCCACCGGAGGTGGCGGATCGATTACGATCACGTCGAATTTTTCGCGTGTGCGATTCAGATATCGCCGGCCATCATCGATGACGATTTGTCCTTTGCCATTTCTAAGAACCTGCGGTGCATCGGCGTGGTAAAAACCGAATGCTTGTTTCACGCCTGGTACTAGTTCCACGGCGGTGGTTTGAATCTTCCAGCTCAGAGCTGATCGGTACGTAGTGCCCATTCCAAAGCAAATGATCAACACCGACTCCGGGCGGCCAGTGTGCAACGCCAACGGCAAGTGAGCCATGAATTTGGTTGCGAGCACAAGCGACGTCATGCCTACCCCGTTAACGAATAACCTTTTGTTCAGACCGCGCCCGGTCGAAACGACTGATGCTGCATAGTCTCGACGAATCTCAGTACCTTCAAAGTTGCTTGAAACGAAACGCCCGAAGTCGACCGAATACAGCGAAGACCAAACGACGAGTGCAGTCGAAATTCCGCCGTTTACCCAGCGGTACCAACGTGGAAGAGACTTTGCGGTCTTGATGAACAATAGAAGAAAGGGCGCACCGAGAGCCACTAAGCCAATACGCTCGCCGAGGCATGGCAGCAGAATGTATGAGGCGAAAAGCGGTCCCAAAATACATCCGGATACGTTCACAGCGTACGCGCGACCAGCCTCCGCGGGATCACCCGACCCGTAGCTGTCGATCAGCTTTGGAGTCAGATAACCCAGCACAGCGCAAAAAGGACAAATGCTCAACAGCACGACGGGGCGGCTCCAGCTAGCCAGTGTGTATGATGTGGAAATAAAGAGCCGCAAGTCGCTCAGCACGATGGGAAGAAACGCCGCTACTGAAAGCACCGACAGCAAGACTGCGACCGAACGAACGGAACTCCTTCGTAGGTCGCGGCGATACAGTGAAGACCCGAGAAACGTTGCGCCCAAATAAGCAAACAGAATCAACGCAAACGAATAGACCTGCGTTTTTAACACCATCGTGAAGGCGCGTGCCCAGATTACTTCCATTCCGAGCGCGGCGAATCCCGTCAGAAACAGCAGCGACAGAGTGAACCAATTCGAGATCTGTTGCCGAGCCGTTCGGTCGATCGGTCTGGAGGTTTCGCTCCGATGTACAGCGAGAGGGTGATTTGCTCGGCAGCGCAATGCGAGTAACGCGGCGATAATGCCGACGCTGAAGTTACCTGCTGCAGCTACCCAAAGAGTGTCACGGAACCCGAGCAATTCCACCAGGACGATCGCACAAAAAAAACTGCCACTCATTGCGCCGAGCACGTTTGCGACATAGAGGAAACTAAAGCTGTCGGCGTTCCCGGGATTTTCCTCCCGTACAAAAGCCATCACGAACGGAAACGTGGCTCCCATCAGAACGCACCAGGGCAGTATCGAGAGTGACAATGCGAGCGCCGACAAACAAAGGTACTGCGCAGAATCGGCCTCATCCGCCGACAAGAGCAATTGCTGCGCAACTCCGAATAACGCCGGCACAGCAAAGGCGCCCAATCCGATCATTATTTCAGTTCCAGAGTAAAACCAAAGCGCGGAACGTTCGGTTTTGCGCGCAAGGAACTTAATTGACAACCCGCCGGCCCACGCGCCCAGCGCGAGCCCAAGCATGAAGACGGAAAGAATCACTGAGAGCACTGGCGTAATGATGCCAAACGAGGCGAACGCGAGTCGCACCCAG
This sequence comes from Verrucomicrobiota bacterium, assembly GCA_003218345.1. GTDB lineage: Bacteria > Verrucomicrobiota > Verrucomicrobiia > Chthoniobacterales > UBA10450 > Udaeobacter. The sequence continues at coordinate 7,880 of QHNF01000150.1, forward strand.
ACGACCTGATAGATCAGTCCGGAGAAGCCGGACACAAAAAACAGCATAAACAAGATACCGCGCGTAAACCGGCTGGTATTCAACACCGGTAACGGCAGACCAACGCCGTTTGTTGGACGCTCCAATTTGCTCGCGACTCCGAAATTCATATTTCGTGTTGCACTTCGCCGGCCATCATCATCCATGGCTCACCTGCGAACGCGATAATTTCCTCCAGCACGTCATTGCCGGTAAGCGGCACGGCGAGAAGGTCTGCGTACCCGGCGCAGCTTATTTTTCCGAGCGCATTGTCCTGCCGCAAAGCCCGCGCCGGATTCACAGTTACCATCTGTAGAACTTCTTCCGGCGACATGCTCGGAAATTGGGTTCGAAACGCACGCATCTCATCAAACAGACTCAAACTTTCGTTGCTGGAGAGGCTGTCTGTACCGAAGCAAATGTTGAATCCGAGCGAGCGCAGACGCTCGAATTCGAACCGGCCGTGCCCAAAGTAATCGTGGCTTCGTGGGCAATGCACGACATGAAATCGCATGTTCGATTTTTCCAACAGCTCAAAGTCGCTGTCGGTCAATTCGTTCAAATGCGCCACGATCCAGAACGGCAGGGCGCGCTCTCCGATCAAGCCGAGGAACAACTCGAGTGGCGTCTTGTTTCTGCAGTCATCCATGCAACGCCCGATACTCTTCAGAAATTCATAGAGCGGTCCCGAGGCGTTGTGAAACATCTGCATCTCCTCGCGCGACTCGGCCAAATGCGTCGTCAGCAAAGCGTTTTGCCGTCGCGCGATCTCCTCACATCGCCGATACACATCCTCTGACGCCGTAAACAACGCGTGCGGCGCCAGGCCCCATGGCGCGCTGGGCGGTCGCGCCTTACCAAGCGATTCACTTGCACGATCAACAAGTTCCTTCGCGTGCTCGGTGGCCCGGATATCGATCAATTCCGCGAACCACCATGTGCGAATCGTTGCGCGAATCTGCGGAATCAACTCTGGAA
>QHNF01000150.1:9026-9443 GCA_003218345.1 Verrucomicrobiota bacterium
CGCGAATCCAATCCGTGAAGGATCTCTGTGGCGGGATTTTGGCGCGCAAACAGGTGTAATCGAGGTGGCAATGCGCGTTGATCAGCCCGGGCAATAGCACTTGCTCGCCAAGGTCAATGACTTCTCCGGTGTGGCGCGCTTTGATCTCATTAAATTTTGCAACATCAACGATTCGATCTTCGGAAAGAGCGATCGCGCCATTCTCGATGGGCGGTCCGTCCATTGTGACGAGTGTGCGCGCACGAATGATCATTGCTCAGCTGTAGCGGGGGTCTGTGACGGCCGTCAACCATGCCCTGGAGCTCCGCGCTCAGAGAGCGCCGCTACAGGTTTGGGCCGCTTTCGCCCTTTACAATTTTCCGGCATTCCGCGACCAACAGATTGCACGCCTCCTGACAAAGCAACGGGACTGTAGCC
>QHNF01000151.1 GCA_003218345.1 Verrucomicrobiota bacterium
TCGCCGGTGCCGACGAAACGCGTCGGGATCCCCAGCTGGTCCTGAATTGCCACGACGATGCCGGCCTTGCCGCTGCCGTCGAGCTTAGTCACAATGAGACCAGTAAGTCCAATTGCGCTTTGGAATTCGCGGGCCTGGCTAAGCGCGTTACCGCCAGTAGTTGCATCGACTACCAGCAAGCTTTCATGCGGCGCGTCCGGGTCGTGTTTGCCGAGAGTGCGTTTCACCTTTTGAAGTTCCGCCATCAGATTCGTTTTTGTGTGCATCCGCCCGGCCGTATCGCATAGAAGGAATTCGATCTTGCGCCTTGCGGCTGCCTGATACGCATCATAACAAAGCGCAGCCGGATCGGCGTTGTATTCTCCTCGGATCATTTCGACGCCAAGTCTGGTTGCCCAAATGCCAAGTTGCTCGATCGCTGCGGCGCGGAAAGTGTCAGCTGCCGCCAGCAAGACAGTATATGGATCTTTCTGAAGATACCGAGCCAGCTTCGCTGTCGACGTCGTCTTGCCAGTGCCGTTTACACCGAGGATTAGAACCACCTTTGGTTTGCCGCGCAATGGCTGGATCGCGGCCGGCTTGGGAGGCAAAATGCGCGCAACTTCCTGGCGCACCACTTTCACAACGTCATTTATTCCCATCAATGACCAGGCTTCGCGTTCCTGTAGCGTTTTGATGATGCGAGTTGTCATCGGCACACCAAGGTCCGCGCGGATAAGGGATTCCTCGAGTTCCTCCCAGTCGATCGGTTTACCGGCGAAATGTTGGGCGAGGGATTGAAGAAACTTCATCGTAATCAAGAGAAGGGTGAGTCGAGATTCGAGAATCGTGAATCGTTGAAACTGTTTAACGATGTAACGAATTAACGAATCACGATGCCTTCTTTACTGGCTCGCGTGCCGGTCGCGTCAGATCCTTTCGTACGCGATCGAGAATGCCGTTGACGAACCGTCCCGATTCGGCGCCACCGAACATTTTCGCCAGTTCAATTGCTTCATTGATTGACACGACGGGCGGTATATCGTCACGATACAGCATCTCGTAGATCGCCAGCCGGAGGACGTTGCGATCAACCGCTGAAATACGGCGAACTTCGTAATTTTCGCAGTAGCGGCGAATGCGTTCATCGATTTCTGGCACATGCTCGATCATTCCGTCGATGAGTGGCTGTGCAAACTCGCGCACCCGCGGAGTGGCCGGGCAGAATTCCCAGAAATCGTCGATTCGCTCTGGACCTTCGCCGTGCTGGAGATCGCGCCAGAAATGATATTGGATTGCCGCTTCGCGGGCTCGTCGCCGTTTACCCATAAAAATTAGCCGCTGCGAAGTTCAGACATAACCTTGGCAATTTCCAGCGCCGCCCGCGCAGCCTCGGTGCCGCGGTTCATTCTATTTTCGAGACAGCGCTCGCGTGCCTGAGTCTCGTTATCGAAGCTGAGCACCACATTGATCACTGGCACACCATAATCAACGGCAACGCGCTGAAGTGCGTCGGTCACGGACCGGCTTAGATTTTTGGCATGGTTCGTTTCCCCCTGTATAATTACACCGCAAGCTATAATCGCGTCGGCTTTCTCTCGTAACGCGATTTCACGCACTGCAACGGGAATTTCGAACGATCCGGGCACGCGATGGATGACAGTCGTCGCATTCGGTGCAAGGCCGCGCAATTCTTTTTCGGCATGATCGACCAGTCCCTGCACGTATGGCGCATTAAATTGGCTGGCCACGATTGCAAATCCACATTTCCGGACAGAGCGGCTCGGACGAGGTGGAGTGAATTTCGACATTAAGAATGACGAATCAAGAACGAAGCTTGAATGACGACAGGCCGCACTTTCGATTTCGACATTTGTTCTATTTCTTCGAGAGTCGTCACTCGGATTTCGTCATTTGCCGGAGGGCAAGCTACGCCGTGAGGTTTTGCTGCGAGCTGCAAAATCAACATAGCGGCCAGGGTCCTACAGCAGGTGCCCCATCTTTACTTTTTTTGTCTCGAGATATTTGAGGTTGTGCGGATTGGCTTCGCTACGAATTGGCACCTGCTCTATCATTTCCAGGCCGTAACCTTCGAGTCCGATAACTTTCTTCGGATTATTGGTCAGAAAACGAAACTGGCGGACGCCAAGATCGAAGAGGATTTGCGCGCCCAGACCGTAGTCGCGCAAATCGCTCGGATAACCAAGCTTCGCGTTTGCCTCAACTGTATCGAGTCCTTCCTCCTGCAACTTGTACGCGTGAATTTTTGCAGCCAATCCGATACCGCGTCCTTCTTGCCGCATGTAAACCAGAACACCGCTGCCTTCCTCCTGGATTTGCCGAAGCGCGGCGTGCAGTTGATTTCCACAATCGCACCGCCGCGAACCGAAAACATCGCCGGTGAGACATTGGCTATGCACGCGCACCAGCGTTGGCTTGTTCTTGTCGATCTTCCCTTTTACCAGGGCAAGATGATGCTGGCCGTCGAGTTTCGCGCGATATAAATGCAAATCGAACTCGCCGTAATCAGTCGGCATTTTTACGATCTGCTCCAATTCCACCAGCTTTTCACGGACGCGCCGATACGCGATCAGGCTTTGGATCGTGCAAATACGCAGACCATGTTTTTTGCGGAATTCCATCAACTCCCCTAAACGCGCCATCGTGCCGTCATCGTGCAAAATTTCGCAAAGCACGCCCGCCGGTTGCAGGGCGGCCATCAGGGCTAGATCGACAGCGGCTTCCGTGTGGCCGGCCCGCCGCAACACACCGCCATCTTTCGCCCGCAAGGGGAAGACATGGCCCGGCTGATTGAGATCTTCGGGTGACGATTTTGCATTAGCGATTGCAAGGATCGTCGTGGCACGATCATAGGCGCTGATACCGGTGGTTACTCCACGAGCCGCATCCACTGAGACGGTGAAATCGGTCCGATGCGTTTCGCGGTTTTGCGCCACCATGCGTTGCAAGCCGAGTTGCTCGGCGCGTTCGTTCGCGATCGGCACGCAGATCAACCCGCGCGCGTGCGTAGCCATGAAATTCACCGCTTCCGGTGTTACTTTCTCTGCCCCCATTACGAGATCGCCTTCGTTCTCACGATCCGCGTCGTCGGTCACGATCACCATGCGCCCTTTCGCGATGTCGCTCACCACGTCATCAACCGCATCGAACTGAAATGTCTCCTCCGCCTTTGCAATCATCGGAACCATACCATTACGTCCCCCGCCGCCCTGAGCAACTCTTACTCTTACTCCTGCTCATGCTCATGATCGTAATCGGAAAATCGAGCACGAGCACGATCGCGAGCATAAGCAGGAGTAAATCACTTTGAGCTCGTCGCCACGATTGCTTCCGGCCGGTACATGTCGCGGTTACTTCCCTGAAATTCAGCCTTCAGTTTTACTTTGAATTGCGCTAGATCCACAAGATCCCAGCGCGTGAATTTCCAAGCGCCATTTTTCCCCCGCGGCTCGTGTTCAAATCCGACAATGAAATGGACCGCATCATCCCGCACTTTGTTCGTGGCAATTTTTGGTTCGAAATAGAATGTCCGAAAACTGCTGTCACGGCTGCCGACAACATAAAGCTTTGGATCGAGGTAAAAAACGCGCTTACTCGCCATGTCAACAATGCGCAAGTCGGGGTAACCGGAACGCAGCACGCGACCTTCGGCCGTGTGCGGAAAATCGCAATTCAACCCCGAAGTTGAGTTTAGCAGTTGGCGCAAGCTGTCTTCAAAATGACTGCTCCCATCGTTGATGCGGGCTACATTTTGAATCACGCTGCTTGGCGAGTTCATTCGCTTGATCGTCTCATCGCACGCGGCGCTGATTTCCTTAATCACTCGCTGGTCGGTTTCATTTTTCGGGTCCACGGACAAAACGCGTTTGCCCGTCGCGTCGAAAATCACTTCAGCGAATGGAATTCCGCGCAATTGTCGATCTTCATCAAGCAGCCAGGGGATCAGTTGATCGACCGGTGCGGTAGCCGGCGATGTTTGTAAGGCAGGAGCTTCGCCTGCCAAACACGTGATGGCGACCAGAGCGCTCGCGCTATAATTCAGAATAGCTGCAAAAAGAAGAAATAAATTGCGGAGCATGCGCTGATTCAAAATCCGGGTTCGCAAACCGACAAGAGCAAACGAACGTCCGTAGAGACGCGATCGCCTTCCTGTCGCTAAGGCGAGCGTTGCGCAGATACCAAAAACGAGAATGCTAAACTCCAGCTAGGCAGCT
>QHNF01000153.1 GCA_003218345.1 Verrucomicrobiota bacterium
CCAGCTTTCGGTGGCGTGGGCTTCAAAAAGTCGTGACTCATCGCCGCGGCCATTGCCTGCAAATGAAGTGCAGGGCCAAACGTCGTGGGGCTCATTGGCGTATCAAAAACGTCGTGCAGCACCTGTGCAGACGGTCCCACCATTACGATTTTGTCCTTAAAAAAAGCGCCATCGGCATAATTGGCATGCCAGAATTTCGGATCGAAAATTTCGTAGAGAGCGCGCGGCTCAAACGCGTCCAGCGCAGTAAAGCGAATCATGTGACCATGAAAATCCGGCGGGACGTCATTTGCATGGCCGATCTTCGCCAACGCGCGCGCCGAAAGAGATTCGTAAATCTCTTCGCTCGGGTGCGGCGGCAAGTCCGCGAGCTCGCGATCCGTCACGCGATACGTCACAGCGCGGATTTTCCCGTCGATCGGGTCGGGCCAAAAATTTACAAACCCAACTCGATCATTCAGCAGTTGCGGTGGCGGAATCAGAGTGTTGTTAGGTGTAACCGCCTGCGCGGCGTTCTCCATATCGAAATTGGCGCCCACCACTACTTTGTCGCGATAACGATCGAGCGCGGCGTGAAATGCTGGATCGCCATCGTTAGGCGGGTTGAAGAGAATGTCGAACATGACAAGGCGCGCACCTGCGCCAAACAACCGGTCGAGCAAGAGCGCCCAGATTTGCCGCGACCATGGAAAAGGGTGCTCGGTTATTAGTTGAAACGCGCGATTGTTCGCGATCTCTTCCCCCGTAAGCGGCGGCAATTGCAATGTGCTTTGATCGATCCCGAGAAAAACGAAATCATGAGGCGCCGGAGTTTTTCGGCCCTCGCGCCGGAGCAAATCCTCAAAGCTCTGTTCGCCGCGCCACGGCGCCGAGAGAAACGGCGTATCCGGGAAAAAATGTCCGACAAAAATCAACCCGGTCCAAAAAATGCAAATGAAGCTCAGGATTAAAACTCGATGACGCCCCAGCCAGTGCATGCGCGAAGTATATCAGGCGCGGGCGTTCGTGCATATCGCATTCGGCGTGACAACCAGTCGCTTTAATCAAACGCGTGTTCATCCCCAGCCGTGCAGACGGCGAGGGACTTCACACTTGGTAACGCGCTACTGAAATTTTGTTTGCGTGATACAACTGGTTGCGGGAGGTCCCTCGCTTCGCTCGGGGTGACACTTGAGCTTAGGATTTGCGGGACTTCGCGAAAAGCAGTTGTCATTCTTGAGTCTCTACTTATGTTGCCCGGTCGACGCTGCCGCGTCGTGACGATCTGTGCACCTGTCCCGCGTTTGCAGGACGAATCGGCGAGTGAGGTCGCGAAGATCGACGGTGAAACGAACAACTCGCTGAACGAGGAGCCCTGAAGCGATTTGGGGCAAAACAATTATGCCAAGAGCCACAAATGCCCCGGCAAGCCGGGCGCGGCGCAAACGAGTCTTAAAAAAGGCCAAGGGCTATCGCGGACGCCGTTCAAAACTTTTCCGCTACGCGAAAGACGCGACCATGAAAGCCCAGTATTGGGCCTATCGCGACCGCAAAACACGCAAACGCACGTTTCGCTATCTCTGGATTCAACGGCTAAACGCTGCTGCCCGCGCCAATGGAATGAACTACAGCCGTTTTGCGGAAGGACTGAAAGCCGCCGGTATCGGCCTCGACCGCAAAATCCTCGCCGATCTGGCCGTCACGGACGAAGCCGCATTCAAATCGATTGTCGATCAAGCGAAGAGCGCGCTTGAAAAGAAAAACAAGAAAGCCGCATAGCCTCCTGTAGCGGCGGCGACCGCCGAAGGTGCCAGCGCGCTTGCAAGTGTCGGCGCCCAGAGAGGGCCGCTACAGCCAGCAACTTTGAATTGAACGTTCAACCTTTCAATGAACCACCCACTCGAACAGCTTCGCGATGATGCCCTCCGCGAAATCGAAGCCGCGTCTGACGAACAGGCGCTCGAAGCCACGCGCATAAAATACCTCGGCAAAAGCGGCAGCATCTCCGCCTGGGGCGAGCAAATGAAGACGCTCGGCAAGGAGGAACGCCCCGTGGTCGGCAGATTGCTTAATGAAACGCGCAACGCTGTCACTGTGGCGATCGAAAAACGTGCGGAGATACTTCGCTCCCAAAAAGAAAGCGTGGCGCTGGCTGGCATTGACATATCGCTGCCAGGGGTCACTGTGCCCAGCGCATACTCTGGGTATTGTTCGATCGCCCTTACTGGATACTCCGGTTATTTACCGCTTGAGCGTGGCTCGCGACATCCGCTCACTCAAATGCTCCAACGGTCAATTCAAATTTTCCATCGGATGGGGTTTTCGCTCGCTGACGGACCGGACATTGAAGATGAATGGCATTGTTTCGATGCCCTGAACACACCCGCAGATCATCCCGCGCGTAATGAGCAGGATACATTCTATCTGCCGGATGGACGCTTGCTTCGAACCCATACCTCGACTGTGCAGATTCGGACAATGGAATCCGCGCCTCCGCCCATCCGCGTCATTGCTCCCGGTGCGGCTTATCGGCGCGACGAGATCGACGCGACCCACAGCGCGCAGTTTCATCAAATCGAAGGCCTTTACGTGGATGAAAATGTGAGCGTCGCCGACCTCAAAGGCGCTCTCGAATTTTTCCTGCGGGAACTCTTTGGTTCCGAAACCGAAATTCAATTTCGTCCGCATTACTTCCCGTTCACCGAGCCTAGTTTGGAGGTCTACGTGCGATCAAAAGCTCTGAAGGGTGGCGAGCGGTGGATCGAGCTGGCCGGTTGCGGCATGGTGCATCCAGCCGTTTTCGAAGCGGTCAACACAGCGCGGGGCGATAAAGCTTACGATCCGGAAAAGTGGAGCGGCTATGCCTTCGGCCTCGGCATGGATCGCCTCGCGATGATTCTGTTCGACATTCCCGACATCCGGCTCTTTGCGCAAAACGATCTCAGGTTTTTAAAACAATTCGCGTGAACCCTTTACTGTCATTCCGACCGAAGTGGAGGAATCTCTTAATATTTCTGTCATGGCTTCGGCCGGAAATATCTAGAGATGTCTCGACTTCGCTCGACATGACATCGAAGCGAACATGAAATTCTCCGTTAACTGGCTGCGCGAATTTGTCGAGCTTCCAAAGAACCCGGAAGAGATCGCCGAATTGCTGACTCGCGCCGGCATTGAAACCAAGAACATCGAGACGCGGGGCGCAAACATCGACAAGGTGATCGTTTCGCTAATTACCGCGTCGTCGCGCCATCCGAATGCTGATCGGCTAACAGTTTGCGAAGTGGACGACGGCAGCGGAACCAAACGACAGATCGTTTGCGGCGCGACCAATTACAAAGTCGGCGACAAAGTTCCGCTCGCATTGCCGGGGGCAAAGTTGCCAAACGGAACTGAGATTCGAAAAAGCAAACTGCGCGGTGTCGAATCGGAAGGAATGCTTTGCAGCCCAATCGAGCTCGGCCTCGGCGAAGATGCATCCGGCCTGTTGATTTTGTCGCCGGATGCAAAAATCGGCGCGCCGATCGGCGATCTTTTTCCCGCGGACACGATTCTCGACGTTGAGATCACGCCAAACCGTGGCGATCTGCTGAGCCATTTTGGCCTCGCCCGCGAAATCGCGGCGCTGAGCGGAAAGAAGCTCAAGTCAATGCCGCGCGATGCGAACATTGAGATCAAGAAATCAGGCGTGACCATCGCCGCGACGCGCGAATGTCCATTTTTCTCGGCGCGCAAGATCGCCAATGTCAAGGTGCGTCCGAGCCCGCAGTGGTTGCGTGCGAACATCGAGAGCGTCGGCATTCGCTCGATCAACAACATCGTCGATATCTCCAATTTCGTAATGCTGGAACTCGGCCAACCGACGCATGCCTTCGATGCCGATAAATTGACGGGCGGAATCAATGTGCGCTTCGCACGTGCCGGTGAAAAATTTCTTGCGCTCGATGGCAAGACTTACTCGCTCACGCCGGACAATGTGGTCGTCGCCGATCAGGAGCGCGCCGTCGGAATTGCCGGAGTGATGGGCGGCGAAGAAAGCGGCGTGACGGAAACTACAACAAACATTCTGCTGGAGAGCGCATATTTTCTGCCGGCGAGTGTTCGGCGCATCGCGCGGAATTTGAATCTACCGAGTGACGCAAGTTATCGATTCGAACGCGGAGTCGATCCCGATATGGTTTTGCGCGCCTCCCAGCGGGCAACTGAATTGATCCGCGAGATCGCCGGCGGGACGCCGGCAAAAGAAATTAGGACCGCCGGAAAACTTCCAGCGAATCCAGCTGACGTTTCATTGAGTTATGAAAAATGTAATCACGTAGTCGGCGTCGCAATCAAGCCAAAAACCGTTGATGAAATTCTCACGCACTTCGGGTTAAAGAAAACCAAGAGCACGAGCAAAGGTGGAACCTGGAAAATTCCGAGTTATCGGCAGGATTTGCAGCGCGACGTCGATCTTATCGAAGAAGTCGTTCGTGCATATGGCGCTGAGAAGATTCCGGGAACAGATCGAAGCCGGTCTAGTTCATCGACTGCCGCGGATCGTTCCCATGATCTTGAGTCATCGTTGCGCGATCAATTGGTCGCGCGTGGCCTTTTGGAAGTGCGGACATCGAAGCTAATTTCGCGGCGAGCGATCGCGCTCGACGAAAAGGTAATCAATCTGTGTAACCCGTTAAGTGAAGATCATGTGGCACTGCGACCGAGTTTGCTGCCTGGACTTGTGAGTGTGCTCGACCGAAATGTAAGGGCTGGCGTCCAGCGCGTGGCCATTTTCGAGATCGGTCGCGTGTTCGTGCCACCGACAGGGAACGAAGAACGCCGCCTCGGGCTTTTGGTATGGGGTAATGTAACTAGCGCGCCACATTGGCGACTGAGCGAAAAGCAAACAACGCTCGAGTTCTTCGATTTAAAAGGCGTGATTGAATCGTTGGGGATTGGGAATGTATCGTTTCGCCGGGTTGATCGGCCCGATTTTGCTCTGGCCACTGAAGTTCTCTCTGATGATCGAGTCATCGGTTTTGCCGGACAACTTGCTACAGCGCGCGCCGCAGAAATAGACGTGCCAGGTTCGATTTTCTTTGCGGAACTGCGGGCCGACCTTGTATTGGAAACACAAGCATCGGCAAAAGGATTTCGCGACATCGAGCGATTCCCCGCTGTCACGCGCGATATTGCGATGATTGTGCCTGAAGAAATTCCGCACGAAACAATTTTGCGGACCATTGAACAACCGCGCGAGCCGCTTTTGGAAAGCGTGGACCTGTTCGACTTATTCACCGAACAAATCGGAGCCGCACGCAAGTCGCTCGCATATCGATTGACATATCGGGACCGAAGTCGCACACTGACGAGTGAAGAAGTGACCGAGGTGCACGCCAGGATTCGCGAAAGATTGAAACGCGAACTGGGAGTCACGCTGCGGGAATAGTTCTTTGATAGTGCGAGAGTCGTTTGTTGAGGGTTGGGGAGAAAACCAGTGCTTTTCTCTCAACTCTCAACCAACGGCTCTCATCAATCCCGGATGGTTTCGGGATGCAACGATTTACCCTGCGATGTTCGAGATTACAGGTGGGATTCCCGAACCGATAATTGACGAACCTGAGGAGGCTCAGTCGCCTGGAGAACATGGCACGCCTTAATTGGAAGTCAGACGCTACGGCGACGGTCATCCGCCCGTTACCAGAAGGGAACGGGAGATCCGCCTAAACGGCACCAGCGGGGTAAAAATTTCGGTAAATGCCCGAATCGAAGATTTCGATTCGGGCATTTACGTTGTGGCCGTCGCCCTGCGACGTGCATGCTTCGCACCGCAAAGCGGCTACCGCTATTTGAAAATCCGCCAATGAGATCGACAATGCGCAGTGACATGCGCGCATTTCTAGCCCTCGAAGACGGTCGATATTTCGAGGGTGAATCATTTGGTGCAACCGGTACCCGCGTGGGAGAGGTTTGTTTCAACACTGCCATGACCGGTTATCAGGAAGTGCTGACCGATCCTTCCTATCGCGGGCAGATTGTGGCGATGACTTATCCTTTGATCGGAAATTACGGGACCAATTCGCTCGACCAGGAAAGCCGCTCGCCGCATGTGCGCGGCTTCGTCATCGAAGAGTTGAGCGAAATCCCGAGCAACTGGCGCTCGGAAATGTCGCTCGATGAATATTTGCGGAAATGGAACGTGCCGGGTGTGCAGGGAGTCGATACCCGCGCACTAACACGGCATCTGCGCACTCGCGGCGCGATGAAAGCTTGCTTGACTACGGAAGAAATTTCGCCCGAGGAAGCGACGCACAGGGCGATCAAAGGCGAAGGCGTCATCGGCATGGATTACGTTCGCGAAGTTTCAGCGCGCAAAATTTATCAATGGGATCCGGAGGACAAACTAAGCGAGCCATGGTCGATTGGACCCGGCAACGGCGGGATCAAATCCAGCCTTCCGCCGGTACGATTTCGCATCGTGGCCTATGATTATGGCATCAAAGAAAATATTCTGCGGCTTCTGCGCCAGAAAGGCTTCCGCGTCACCGTCGTTCCAGCAGCCACAACTGCCAAAGAAGTACTCGCCCTGAATCCGGATGGCGTTTTTCTTTCCAACGGACCAGGCGACCCAGCCGCTCTCCCTTATGCGCACGAAGCGACGCGCGACTTGATGGGCAAAAAAACAATCTTCGGGATTTGTCTCGGCCATCAAATTCTTGGGTTCGCCTTCGGTGGATCGACTTACAAACTAAAATTCGGGCATCATGGCGCGAACCAGCCGGTGAAAGATTTGGGCAGCGGCAAAGTGGCGATCACCGCGCAGAATCACGGGTTTGCCGTCGATCCGAAATCACTGCCGTCAAATGTTGAAGTGACCCACATAAATTTAAATGATGGCACCGTGGAAGGAATGCGGCACA
>QHNF01000152.1 GCA_003218345.1 Verrucomicrobiota bacterium
CTTGTGCCATGCCAAGGCTGCGCACGTTCCCCCATACGGCCATGACCGCGTCACCGATGAACTTATCGAGCGTGCCGCCATTGCTAAAAACGACAGACGTCATCCGGGTGAGATACTCATTGAGCTGAGCGACTAACGCTTCGGGATCGGCCTTTTCGGACAACGTGGTGAAACCAACTAAATCCGAGAAGAGAATTGTCACGGGCACGCGCACGCCGCGGAGCGAACTGTAGTAGCTGTCTGGAT
>QHNF01000154.1 GCA_003218345.1 Verrucomicrobiota bacterium
AGGTCTTCTATACTGGCCTAACGGATGGCGTTTATGTCACCCAATTACCGATGAACCTAAGTCCGCAGTTGCTTGCACGTGGGCGGGAACGCTACGACGCATTCTGTGCGGAATGCCATGGCCCTGTGGGCGATGGCCGGGGAATGGTTGTTCAGCGCGGATTTCCGGCGCCGCCTTCTTATCATCTCGATCGGTTGCGGAACGCGCCGCTCGGCCATTTTTTTTATGTGATCACAAACGGTTATGGCGCGATGGCTTCGTATGCAATCCAGGTCGAACCGCAGGATCGTTGGGCCATCGCCGCTTACATTCGCGCATTGCAACTAAGTCAGAACGCAAAGCCATCGGATTTGCCGGCCGATGAGGAGAACAAGCTGGAACAAACTCCGTGAGCACCGGAACGCCGAGGTCCGTCAATCGCGCACGCCAGTTTTCGCTCGTCATTGGAATTGTTGGACTGATCGTCTGCGCAATCGGGTTCACAATCGATCGGCGCGCGTCCTGTGTTTCCTATCTTTTCGGGTTTCTGGTCTGGCTCGGCATCTCACTCGGGTGCTCTGGATTTTTGATGATTCATCATCTTACCGGCGGGAACTGGGGTTATCCGGTGCGCCGTTTTTTTGAAGCGGCGATCAAAACAATGGCGATTCTGGCGGCGTTGTTTGTGCCGATCCTCTTCGGCTTGCGACAGCTTTATCCATGGGCAAACGAAGCAGACCTTTCGATGGATAGAATCTTGCAGCACAAACAGGCGTACATGAACGCGCCGGGATTCATCACGCGCATGGCAATCGTCTTCGCAGTTTGGATTGTGGGCGCACGGTTGCTGACCAAATGGTCGGCGGAGCAAGACGCCACGCATTCCGTGGAACCAACTAAGAAGCTCCGCAAATTAAGCGGGCCAGGGCTGGTGATTTACCCGCTCACAGTAACCTTCGCATACGTTGATTGGGTGATGTCGATGGAAGCAGATTGGTACTCGACAATTTTTCCACTCCTAGCCTGCGTAGGCCAAATGCTAAGCGCGCTCGCGTTTATTATTGTTTTGCTGGCTTGGTATGGGCCGCGCACGTCACTGCACGAAATTCTCAGTAAAGAAAGCTTCCATCATTTGGGCAACATCCTCCTCACCTTCACGATGGTCTGGGCTTATCTGGCCTATGCGCAACTGATCGTCATTTGGTCCGGTGATCTGCCGCACGAGATTGGCTGGTATTTGCACCGGATTGCCGGTGGATGGCGCTGGATCGCGGTCGCGCTTTTGCTCTTTCATTTCTTTGGTCCGTTTTTCCTTTTGCTTTTTCGAGGGACAAAGCGGAATCCGCGGATACTGATCACGATCGCGGCGGTCATTTTTCTGACGCACCTTCTCGATGTTTGGTGGATGGTTGCGCCGTCTCTTTACCAAAAAGGTTTTTACGTTTCATGGGTTGCGCCTGCGGCGCTGGCCGGCATCGGCGGAATTTGGTTTTCCTCCTTCCTGAAGCAGTTGGAGACGAGACCCCTGATACCGCTGAATGATCCGCGATTTGCAATTGCCGTTTCGACATGAACGCAGGACACGAACAGCGAGACGCGGATGTCATTTCTCTTTTCGGGGTCGCGATTGTGTTGTTTCTAAGCAGCGCGCTGATTTGCGGCGCCATGTGGGGTCTCATGCGGTTTCTCGCGGCGAAAGAGGCTGCGCATGAGGCGCCGCCGCAAGCGGCGGCAACTGCCGGCGCGTTTCCGCCGCCCCGCCTTGAAGCCCAGCCTGCAGTAGACTTGCAAAAGTTCCGGACAAGCGAGAACGCTCTGTTGGATTCATATGGATGGGTCGATCGGAACGCCGGTATTGCGCGAATACCGATCGATCGCGCCATGCAGTTAATTGTCGAGCGCGGCTTGCCTGATGTCGGCGCAGGACAAACGCCCCTTCAACTCATGCAGGCCCGGCCGCAGGAGGCTCGATCGATGCCGCCGCCATGAAATTCGCAGGCACATTGATTCGTAGGGCGCGACTCCGAAATTCTTCGCGAGCAGAGCCGCCCAGCGCGCCTAACGAGTGGCCGTTGAGACGGGCGTGTTCGCGCGGATCGGGCCTAATTTCGCTCTGGCTTTGTTGTTACCCGCGGACGGCTCGGCGGGCCGTCCCTACCATTCTTGCGCTCGCTCTCGCGCTTGTGCGGCAAACGTACGCCCTGACGCCTAACGAATTAAACCAAATCACTTTTGATCAAAACATCGGGCAGCAAATCTCGCGCGATCTGATTTTTCGCGACTCCGACGGAACTAAGTTTCAGCTCGGGCCGCATTTCGAGCGCAAACCGATGCTGCTCGTGTTCGGTTATTATCACTGTCCGATGCTGTGCACTTTGATCAACGACGGTTTGATCGAGGCGCTCCAAGAGCTGCGGGTCGACGTTGGAAATGATTTCGACGTCATCAATGTCAGCATCGATCCGCGCGAAACGCCAAAGCTCGCGGCCGGGAAGAAGACCGAGTATCTGAAGCGTTACGGGCGTCCCGGCGCCGAAAATGGCTGGCATTTTCTAACTGGTGACGAAACAACAATCGCGAAAATCGCTCGTGAAGCTGGTTTCCATTTTGCGTACGACCCGGCTTCCGGCGAATACGCGCACCCGAGCGGTGTGATTGTACTGACGCCGCAGGGAAAAATTTCGCGCTACTTCCTCGGTATCAATATCGATCCACGGGAATTGCGCCAGGCGATCGTCGCAGCTGCACGAGACGAAACCGGGTCAGTGATTCAGCGGCTTGTGCTCCTTTGTTATCACTACAATCCGATTACCGGCAAATACGGCAGCTTGATCATTCTGGTCTTGCGCGCGAGCGGCCTCGCTACTGTGCTCGCACTGATTGCGTTCGTAGTATGGATGGTAGGGCGCGACCGCCGGGCGCGCCGACTAATTCGCGTTAGCAGTATATCGGCGGACGGCTCGGTGAGCCGTCCCTATCCATGAGGGCGTCCCGTGGACGAATTTCGTCTTTTTCCTCCGCAAGCCTCGCCGGTCGCTCAGCAGTTGGACTGGCTTTTTTTTGCGCTCAGCGCGATCACGATTTTTTTCTGCGCGGTTGTCTTTCTGCCCATCATATTTTTTTCGGTTAAGTACCGGCGCGGTTCGCAAGTAGACCGTTCGCATCCGCGCACGGAATCGATGTTGATCGAAAGCGGCTGGACGCTTGTTCCGCTTCTCATTGCAATCGGCTTATTTAGTTGGGGCGCGGTGCTCTATTTTCACATGGAGCGGCCGCCCCGTGACGCGTTGCAAGTGCAAGTGGTCGGCAAACAATGGATGTGGAAATTGCAACATGCCGAAGGCAAACGCGAGATAAATGAGTTGCACGTGCCGGCCGGTCGAACCGTAGCCCTGACGATGACTTCCCAGGATGTGATCCACAGTTTTTTCATCCCAGCCTTTCGGACGAAACAGGATGTCGTCCCAGGCAAATACACCGGTGAATGGTTCAAGCCGACTCTGCCCGGCGAGTATCATCTTTTTTGCGCGGAGTACTGCGGCACAAACCATTCGCGAATGATTGGCCGGGTCGTGGTGATGGAGCCGATTGATTATGAGAAGTGGCTTAACACTGGGGAACCGGGCGAAGCGACCGCGCTTGCCGGAGAACGCCTCTTTCGCGACCGCGGCTGCAGCGGCTGTCATGGACTGAACTCAAAATTTCACGCGCCGCCCCTTGAAAATATGTATGGAAGATCGAGACCGCTCGCCACTGGCGAAACGGTCGCTGCGGACGAACGATATTTGCGCGATTCCATTTTGCTTCCCGGAAAAGAAATCGCCGCCGGCTACGAGAACATCATGCCGAGTTACGCGGGTCAGTTGAGCGAAGAAGAAATCATGCAGCTCATTGCGTATTTGAAATCGATTGGCGGAAGCTCAACCGGAAAAGTCGGCCCTACCGAGCCACCGAGTTCCAGCGGAAAATGAGAAGCGCGACGGAAATCGACATTCGCACCGAAGGCGAGATGGCGCCCGTGAATTACCTGAGCGATCACAGCGTTCGCTCGTGGTTGCTTACAACCGACCACAAGCGGATCGGCATTCTCTATCTCTGGACGATCCTGATCTTTTTCACTATCGCCGCCATCGCAGCGGCGCTGATGCGAATCGAGCTGCTGACGCCGCAAGGGGATCTGGTTACGTCCGAGACTTACAATAAACTTTTCACTATCCACGGGGTGTTAATGGTTTGGTTCTTTCTCATTCCGTCGATCCCGACCGTGCTCGGAAATTTTGTTCTGCCAATGATGCTCGGCGCGCGAGATGTGGCGTTTCCCAAGCTTAACTTGATGAGCTGGTACATCTTTGTTGCTGCTGGCGCATTGGCGCTGTGGTCGCTTGTTCATGGCGGCGTCGATACAGGCTGGACGTTCTATACGCCCTACAGCACTACTTACGCGAATACGCATGTGATTTCGATGGCAGCCGGCGTCTTTGTGGCTGGCTTTTCCTCCATCATTACCGGCATGAACTTCATGGTCACCATTCACAAAATGCGTGCCCCAGGACTCACCTGGT
>QHNF01000140.1 GCA_003218345.1 Verrucomicrobiota bacterium
CGAAAATGACCCGGCGACTTTTGCCAACAACCGTTCACGCTCCCACGTGCAGAAGGTCACGACGCTGTGCCCCTGCTCTGGGACGACCTTCCATTTAATCGCTGGAGCAAGCGGAAACTCTCCTCGGCTGGAGACATTCTCAAGAAACGACCGGAACAGTTCCAGGTGCTCGATAATTTCGGGGAGATCGCTGGCGCGAAAATAGTTGTCCGGCATGAACTCAAAGTGCGCGTCAATTTCTCCCGCATAATCAGGCGAAAGATTCCGAGTCACCGAAGCCTGCAGGCTTTCGCGCTCGATTCTTGTTTGTTCGTAATAAGATTTCCGGTCCGCCAGATAGCGAGAGGTCTGATGAAATAATTCCCACACAAGAGATTCTTTCCAATCCGACCACGCTTCCGCGCTTGTACCCTGGCCATCGGCCAATGTAAGCAGCATCAACGAGTCTAGATTTTTCTGATCCTTCACGATGCCGGCGAATTCCGTCACTGTGGCTGGGTCATCAAGATTTCTCTGTTGGGCGATCTTGGAGAGCGTGAGGTGATGATCGACAAGCAGGATGAGCGATTTGCGCTGCTCGGATGATAACTGCAGGCGGACAGCGACGCGCTGGGCGAACAGCGCGCTTGCTTCAGAGTGTGGCCGTGCGCCAACGGCTTTGCCGCTGTCGTGCAAAAGAAGCGCGAGATAGAGAACAAACGGATCCTCGAGTCGCTCAAGAATCTTGCGATAGGCAGTCAACTTCGGATCATTGGTCCCCGCCAGTGCATCGACTTTATCAATACATACCAGAGTATGCTCGTCGGCCGTGTAACGATGCAGAAACTCATGCTGCACCAAACAGGTGAGCTGACCGAATTCGGGAATGTAGCGGCCAAGAAAATCGACGCGATGCATCATTCGCACGATGCGTCCCACTTGCCCTTTTTGTGACAGAATCGATTTGAACATTGCGCGCGGCCCGCGTGCATACTGATACGTGCGGGTAACCTGGCCGAGGCTTCTGCTCAATAAGTCCGCCAGTTCCGGGCTCAAATCCAAGGCGCGCTCCTGCGCGAGCTGAAACGCGCGCATCATCTGTTCAGGCTCTTTGCGAAAAAGATCGCGCCGTGCTGGGTGGAGTTGTTTACTGCGAACAAAGAACGAGTCCCCGATGGGAATTTTGTCCGGTCGTATCAGCGGAAGAAAACTGAAAAGAGAGCGGGTCCTGCTCGTGACGCGACCGCTCACAAATTGCTCCGTGATGCGTTCTGTCACCCGAAAGATGTCTCGCGTGTGCTCGTAATAGTCGCGCATGAGCGTTTCACTGCTGAGCTGACCATTTCGAGGAGAATAATCGAGCCGTTTTGCGATTTGTTCCTGCAGGTTGAGGTGCAGTATGTCAGTGGCGCGCGCGGTTGCGTAATGCAAATCGGTGCGCAAGCGAAGGAGAAAATCGTAGGCGGCCTCAATCCGCCTCTGGTCGCTTTCGCTGAGCCAGTCTTTCCCCACGAGCTGATTTGTGCTCAGTGAGCCCTCTTTGAAATACGTCATCCAAAGGAGATTCTGATAATCGCGTAATCCGCCGCATCCGCTCTTCAGGTTTGGCTCCTGCAGATAAACGCTGTCGCCGAATTTTTTGTGCCGAGCGACCTGATCTTGCATGCGCATTTGGACATATTCCTGTTCGTATCCCTCGACACATTTTGAACGAAATTGCTCCCGAAATTCCTGCGCCAGCTCCGCATCGCCAGCGAGGAATCGCGACTCCAGCATGGCGGTCTTTGTGCGCATATCGCGGTTTGCCTGGGCAATCGCTTCCTTGATCGAACGCGTGGAGTGTCCAACTTTGAAACCGCTGTCCCACAAAAGATACAGGACTTGCTGCACCATCTCTTCCAGGTGCGGTGAAATTTTTCTCGTCCCTTGATGGTGCAATACCATGACATCGATATCACTAAACGGATTGAGCTCGCCCCGGCCATATCCACCCAGAGCGATCAACGCGAGTGGAATCCTCGACACCCCGTTTCCATGAGCTGCGGTAGCGGCAGCATCGAAAACGTATCGCAATAAAACATCAACCAGCTCAGCCCGACGCGTGCAAATTTCGCGCCCGCCCCCGCCGGCCTGGTGCTTCAGCCGCAACCGATGTTCTTCAACCTTGAGGAACCTTTTGTACAGCGGGAGGACCTCTGTTGGGCGTCTTGCACCCGTAGCGGCAAGCTGGCTTTCGGCGTGCGCCAGAACTTGTTCTAGATGTCGGGAGGTTCCCATCGCGAATTTAGGACTGCGGCTCAATCTAAAATCGAAAATCCAAAATCCAAAATCTGCGTGCGCCGCAAAAAGAGCGAAGGTCTGCCACCCACTCTGCTCTCTGCCTACACAGTGCGACCGTTCCCACGTGCTGTGCAAAATCAGTATTTCAGGAATGAGGTGACTGGTGTCGGCTCAAGTTTTTTACGGCCATGAAGAAATTCTAATTCAATCAAGAACTGCGCTTCGAGCAGGTGCCCTCCAGCTTTACGGATGAGGACAGCCGCTGCCGCAGAAGTCCCGCCCGTCGCCAGTAAATCATCCACCAACACAATGCGCTCCCCCACCCTTATGGCATCGATGTGCATCTCCATCTCCGCTTCGCCGTACTCGAGCGAGTACTTGGCGATCTCTGCCTTGTAGGGAAGTTTGCCGCGTTTCCGGATCGGAATAAAACCAACGCCAAGTTCATAGGCAACCGCCGATCCAAAAAGGAATCCGCGCGCATCGATCCCCACAATCTTGTCAATGTTTCTCCCGCGACAGCGCTCCAAGAACAAATCAATCGATACACGGAACAAGGCTGCATCGCTCAAGACTGGCGTAATGTCTTTGAACACGATTCCTTTCTTTGGAAAATCGGGGACATCCCGCACAGCCATTCGCAAAATCTCGATCGAATCAGAAGGCATGGGCGCGAATGCTAACGAGCGGCTGTTAAACGTCAACGTCGGCTCACTCGAGTGGCGCGATTTTGTGTAGAGGTCGCGACTCCACAGCCAGGGCCCACAGCTCCCGTAATTCCTCGTTGTGTTCCTGCAGCCATGTCCGTACCAACTGCAGTGCCGTGCCAGGAATATACCCATAAAGCACTTTCCAGTGGCGATTTCGATGAACGCTTCGTGCTCCGCATACACGGCATGAAAATGAGGCGGCGGATTCGCCGGGATAGATCCGAATGATTATGCCATAGAAGCGGCTAATCTCAGGCATGCGCAGGCTTTGCCATCGAGAAATATTCAGCCGGGGTTTTGCTCGTCAACCGCATATAGATCGCGTCTGGACAAAGTTCGATGTCGTCATTCCATCTGAACTGCCGATGTTGGCCAATGTGAACCCTCTGAGAAAATTCCCGGTCATGCTAAGGCGCGAAGAGTTCCTTGCCGGCGAAGTCAGCAAGATCCACTTGCCCTTCCGCGCCATCGGAGAAGCAGACATAGATATGGTACGTCGGCAGCGTTCGCACGGTCACTGGACGAATCATGTTTAATTCTCATTCGCAGCTCTGGACGGGTCAAGGATGAGCCCCGATCCAGTGATTTTGTGAGCAATTGCCAACCGGGAGGCCCGCTCTTAGACTAGGTTTCGCTGGTGGATCGAAACCTTCTCATCGTTTCAACAATCTGTTTTTTAGCGGCCGTCGTACGCACCGGCATCGCTTTGCGCGCAGGCATTTTTCGGCCGGGAAAATTTAACTTTCTGGCGATCGGACTGGGCTTTATTTTTCAAACCGCATTTTTGTCAATCCGCGGTCATGCGCTGGGGCGCTGTCCGCTCACCAATTTGTTTGAGGTTTTCATCTTCCTGGCCTGGTCAGTGGGGCTCATTTACCTGCTGGTCGGCCCAAGCTACCGCCTGTCGCTCATGGGGGCGTTCACAGCGCCTCTGGTAGTCGTGCTGCAAGGGTTTGCTCTAGTCGCGACGATCGACATTCGCCATCCAGCGAACATGCCCGCAAATCCCTCGCTGGAATTTCACGCTTCCATTTCGCTCGTGGCCTACGGCGCCTTCGCGCTCGCCTGTATTGCTGGCGTGATGTACCTGGTGCAGGAACGCCAGCTCAAGACACATCAGTTGCATTCGATTTTTTATCATCTGCCGCCACTGACTGATCTCTTTGCGGCGATTACCCGACTTCTTTGGCTGGGCTTCATCCTTTACACCGTCGGGATCGCCAGCGGCTTCTTTACAGGAGGCCCATTGCCACGCGTGCAAGTCGTGGCTGCTAGTGGAGTGTGGCTGCTGTACGCGGCGATATTGCAGGGTCGGCATCTCCGTCGAATCACGCCGAAACGAGTAGCGGCGCTCTGCATTGTCGGATTTAGCGCGGCGCTGACTCTTCTCTGGGGGATCACTTTTTCGGCGCAAACGCACTAGGTACCATGAACCTTTTCTGTGTTGGTTTGAGTCATCACACTGCGAACGTGGAAACGCGGGAGCGTTTCGCCGGCAGCGCTGGCGTCGATTCCACTCTTCGCGCGGCGGGTTGCGCCGAAGCGTTGGTGCTTACCACTTGCAACCGCGTCGAGGTGTATGGCGCATCAGAGAAACGCGTTTCTACAGATTTGATTGCAGAGTGCTTGGCGCGGCACGACCAGAGCGCTTCGGCGCTCACAGACCGCCACTACAGCGACGTGCCGCCGTTTTACCGGTACGAAGATGAAAAGTGCGTGCAGCATCT
>QHNF01000141.1 GCA_003218345.1 Verrucomicrobiota bacterium
TTCCAATCCAAAATCGCCCGCGCCTGGTGGCGTCAGTTTCTCGGCCAGCTCTGCGGCAACGTGTTTCATTTCTGCTTCGTCAGAACCGACAACAGCGTAAATTTTTTCTGCGGCGGTTGCGGTTTTTGCTTTTGGCATCGGCACTGGCGATTTCATCGCATCCCGGCGAGCGTCTTACAAGATTGTACTGTGCTCCCCAGAAAGTCACACGCGCGAGCGACGGCGGCCGGCGTTGCGCGTGTATTTCACCGGCCGTCGTTTTGGCTCGATCTTCGAAATCCCGGCGCCACTTTTTACTTCCATGATTTGGTCGCGTAAAAGCGCGGCGCGCTCAAATTCCAGATTTGCGGAAGCCTGTTGCATTTCTCCCTCAAGTTCGCGCAGCAACTCAGTAAGATTAAAATCGCCGCCTGCTTCCCGAACGACAGAAGCGGCGATTTCGCGGCCCCGCAGAATTGTATGCAGGCTCTCCTGCACGGCGCGCCGGACAGTTTGAGGCGTTATGCCGTGCTTTTCGTTGTATTCCATTTGCTTCGCGCGCCGGTAATCGGAAATCGACATGAGCGCTTCCATGCTTTGGGTGACCTGGTCGGCGAAAAGCACCACTTCGCCATTTACATGTCGCGCGGCGCGACCCGCAGTTTGGATGAGTGAAGTCTGGCTGCGCAAAAATCCCTCCTTGTCCGCGTCGAGGATGCAGACCAGCGAAACTTCGGGAAGGTCGAGTCCTTCCCTGAGCAAATTGATTCCGACCAGGATATCAAAATCGGCCGCGCGTAATCCGCGCAAAATTTCGACGCGCTCAATTGCGTCAATATCGCTATGCAAGTATCGCACTTTCAATCCGACATCGCGCAGATAATCGGAGAGATCTTCGGCGGTGCGTTTGGTTAAGGTCGTAATCAAAACGCGCTCGCCTTTTTCCACGCGCTGCCGGCAAAGCTCAATGGTTTCG
The DNA here is from genome assembly GCA_003218345.1 of Verrucomicrobiota bacterium. Classification (GTDB taxonomy): domain Bacteria; phylum Verrucomicrobiota; class Verrucomicrobiia; order Chthoniobacterales; family UBA10450; genus Udaeobacter. The sequence continues at coordinate 956 of QHNF01000141.1, forward strand.
TCGATTTGGTTTTTGAGCGGCTTGATTGTGATTTTTGGATCGAGAAGCCCGGTCGGCCGGATGATTTGTTCGACAACCAGCGGCGCGCCCGGGGTGTGCGCGTCGAATTTTTCCGGCGGCTCGTCTGTCGGCGAGAGTAGCGCGAGCCTCTGGCTTGCGTTGTTGTGCGTTGTTGTTCGATCGCAAGCGAGACGCATGCGCTACATTTTCCCCCGGCAGCACAAACGGCATGGGTTCATCCTGCCCGATCCGCTGCCGTTTGTGCGGAAAATATTTCTGGTTTCCCGCGATGCTATTTTGAATCTCAAACTCCGCGGGCGTCGCGCTCACATAGACGAGTTGGTTCGTCAACTTCATGAACTCATCGAAATTCAGCGGGCGATTATCGAGCGCACTCGGCAAGCGAAAGCCGTAATTTACGAGCACGGTCTTACGCGAGCGGTCGCCTTCGTACATACCGCCAATTTGCGGAATCGTGGCATGCGATTCATCGATCACAGTAAGAAAATCTTTCGGGAAAAAGTCGATGATCGTGTACGGCTTGGAGCCGGGGGGCCGTCCCGACAAGTGTCGCGAATAATTCTCGATCCCGTTGCAGAATCCCATTTCCTGCAACATTTCAAGATCGTATTCGGTGCGCATTCGCAACCGTTGCGCCTCGAGCAATTTGTTTTGCGATTCGAGTTCGATGATGCGTTGATCGAGCTCTTCGCGAATGGTGCGCAGCGCGCGGTTAAGTTTATCCGCCGGAGTAACGAACTGCTTGGCCGGATAAAACGTGATCACACTGAGCGATTGATGCGCGTGACCGGTCAAAGGATCAAATCGGGTGATCGCATCGATTTCATTGTCAAAAAATTCGAGCCGTATCCCTTCTTCATCCGCGCTGCCCGGATAAACCTCGACCACATCGCCCCGGACGCGAAACCTGCCGCGGGAGAAATTCACGTCGTTGCGCTCGTACAGCATATCAATCAAACGGCCGAGCACTGCTTCGCGTGAGATGTGCTGCCCGCGTTTTACAGTGAGCAGCATCTGTAAATAATCTTCCGGCGACGTGATGCCGTAAATGCACGAGACGCTTGCAACCACGATGGTGTCACGGCGCGAAAGCAATGCGCTGGTTGCGGCGAGTCGCAACCGCTCGATCTCTTCGTTAATCGACGAATCTTTTTCGATATAGGTGTCGGAGCGGGGGATATAGGCTTCCGGCTGGTAGTAATCAAAGTAGCTGACGAAATATTCAACGGCATTGCGCGGGAAGAATTGTTTGAACTCGGAGTAGAGTTGCGCGGCCAGCGTTTTATTGTGAGAGATGACGAGCGTAGGGCGATCCAGCTCTTGGATTACATTCGCGATGGTAAAAGTTTTCCCCGAACCGGTCACGCCGAGTAATGTCTGATGCCGATTACCGGCTTCGACCGATTTGAGGAGCTTCGCAATCGCCTGTCCCTGATCCCCGCGCGGTTTGTAGTTCGATTCGAGCTGAAACGGCATCTATCACTTTAACACCGACATAGTGAACTCGAAAGCGTGCGAAAGGAACGCCAGTTCGGCCTCGCGGTCATTTCTTCTCGTGTGATAACGTGCGCAACTGCCAATTTTAGGGATGAACCTATCGATGAATTTGAGAAATTTTCCCGTCGAGCTGAAGCGATATGGTCACTGAAGCTGGATCGGATCTTCAGTTGGAGATCGGTCACGTCTTATTCATGGACATGATTGGTTACTCCAAATTGCTCGTTGATCAGCAGCATGAACTTCAGAGAGGACTTACTGAAATTGTCCAAAGTACTGAGCAGGTCCGCGTGGCAGAAGCGGCGGGCGACCTAATTCGGATTCCCTCCGGCGACGGAATGGCGCTCGTTTTTTTTAATAGTCCGGAGGCACCAGTTCGTTGCGCGCTTGAGATCAGCAAAAAATTAAAAGAACATCCGCAGCTGCAATTGCGGATGGGCATTCACAGCGGGCCGGTCAATGAGGTTCGAGACGTTAACGATCGAGCGAATGTCGCTGGTGCTGGAATTAACATCGCGCAACGGGTGATGGATTGCGGTGATGCGGGACACATTCTTCACTCTCAACGGATTGCCGAAGACCTAAAGCACTATCGCCAGTGGCAGCCGCAACTGCACGATTTGGGCGAATGCGAGGTGAAACACGGCGTGCGAATCCATGTGGTTAATCTCTACACTGGAGAGCTGGGCAATCCGGAGTTGCCGGAAAAATTTAGACGCGGGAGAGGACGAAAAGGACTGCTGCCGAAATCAATTTCCCAATCGGCCGTGAGCCTGGCCAAAAGCCGTTGGGCGTTGATTGCCGCAGCCCTTATGATGATCGGCGCAATTGCCGTCGGTATCGCGTATTTTTTGCACCGGCCATCGACTAAATCAGCAAGCGCCTCGTTTTCGGTGTCGTCTCCCTTTCCTGCGGCGGTGATTCCGGAGAAAAGCATCGCCGTGCTTCCATTCGAAAACAGGAGCGATGACAAGCAGAATGCTTTTTTTGCTGACGGAGTACAAGACGAGATCCTGACCGATCTCGCCAAGATTGCAGATTTAAGAGTGATCAGTCGCACCAGCGTTATGCAATACAAGAGCGGGGCAGAGCGCGACGTCCGCGAAATTGGCCAGCAACTTGGAGTGGCACATCTGCTGGAAGGAAGCGTTCAGCGATCCGCCAATCGCGTCAGAGTAACAGCCCAACTCATCGATGCCCGGTCTGACACGCAACAGTGGGCAGAACACTATGATCGTGATCTCGCGGATGTATTCGCAATCCAAAGCGAAATTGCGAAGACGATTGCCGACCAGCTCCAAGCCAAACTTTCGCCGCAGGAAAAAGCGCGTGTCGAAGAGGTACCAACCGGGAATACGGAAGCATACGTGTTTTATTTGCGGGCCAACCAGATCGAGCGGAATCCGGACACGCTTCTCGAAGATTACAAAGCCTCCGAGCAACTCTATACGCAAGCGATTAAGCTCGATCCCAATTTCGCGCTTGCCCATGCGCGGCTTGCATCCCTTTGCGCTGAGATCTTCCATTATTACGAGCCGACCGAGGGTTGGAGAACGAAGGCCCGCACTGAAGCGCAAATTGCTCTGCGCCTCCAACCTGACCTGGCAGAAGCACACATTGCCCTAGGTCAATACATTTACTGGATGGATCAGGATTACGAGCGCGCTCTCGAACAATTCGATATCGCTTCTCGTTTGTCGCCGAGCAACGGAGAAATTGGCCGGTTGATCGCGGCGATTAAACGTCGGCAAGGTAAATGGGAACAATCGCTCGAAGTGTATGAGAAGGTCGCGAGGATCGATCCGCAAAATCCGAACATCGTCCGCGAACTTATCTTTATTAACACGGCGATGCGTCGCTGGCCGGAAGCCGCGGGCTGGGCGGAGAAGATGCGGGCGATGGCGCCGGCTTCGTTGGTGGCGAAGGTCCAAAGTGGCTACGTCGATTTTTGGTGGAAAGGGGACACCGGTTTGCTCAAATCCTTGTTGAGCGAAGTTCCCGCCGATGTCGATCCTGACGGAACAGTTACTTCCTGTCGATGGGATGTCGCGATGCTGGGCCGAGATTATGCGACCGCAAGACGGGTCCTGGAAACGTCGTCGTTGAATGAGGTTTCTTATACCAACGCCGGATCCACGCCGAAGACGTTCCTGCAGGGCTGCGTCTACCTGGCCCAAGGCGATAATGAAAATGCTCAGAAAGCGTTCGAAATGGCCCGGCCAAGTTTCGAGGCTTCAGTAAAAGAAGCGCCACTCAGCGCGGACCGACACGCCAACCTTGGCTGGCTTTACGCGTTTATGGGACGAAAAAATGAGGCGATTCGTGAAGGGCGTCGCGCCGTTGAGCTAAAACCGGAATCAAGGGACGCCGTCGATGGCGCGATCATGAACTGCTACCTCGCGCTGATCTACGCTCGCGTCGGCGAAAAAGATCTGGCGTTTCCGCTAATCGAGCGATTGTTAAAAACGCCGGGCGCCGTCGATAGCGTCGATTACAGCATCACGGTCAATGATCTAAAATATCGGTGGGAATGGGATCCGATGCGAAGCGATCCGCGGTTCCAAAAACTGATCGGTCACCAATTGCCATGAAATCCGCTCAAATTTTTTGGCTTGATTTCCCATCGAGTCCAATGGCGAAGCTGGAGTAAGCGATTCAGTTACCGTGTTGAGTCGATTACGGTGATAAAAGGGAACCGGTGAAAACCCAAGTCGTGCGTACAGATGCTCCTTATTCCGTGTTCACGCATGAGCACCGCCGTGTGCACATCGTGCAAAATGTTTCCCTGCAAATGCGGAATCTCGGAGATGACTTCGGCAAGAATTTCCTCGTGTCGGACTGTTGAAAGGAGCATGTGCGCACTCGCGCTCTCCAGGAGCGCCGCTAAAAAATTCCAACCTGCTGCGACCGTCCACGGTTTCGGAAAAATCCGAGGGTGCGTGCAGAGACGCAAAAACTCATAGCAAACAGGCCAGGATAAATACCACGGTAAGGCGTCGCGACGCCGCATCTCGATATAGCGCCGGGAAGATTCGTGAAACGGCGCTCGCGGATTTGCGGCGTAGACCAGCACGTTAGTGTCGATAAAGATCATTCCGGTCTTGGTCGGAACAGGTCGTAGAGTTCCTCTCGATTGGAGATATCGATCCGAGGAGGTCCGCCATGGAACGTGGGCAAAGGCCGCAGTTTTCTTTTCTTTGCCTGACGCGCGGAGTGAAAAAGCAGTCGCAGCGCGGC
>QHNF01000142.1 GCA_003218345.1 Verrucomicrobiota bacterium
CGCTCGCTCCGTCGATTTATCCGCAGAAAAGCCAACTGCGGCTCGAGTATTTCTACAATCATTTCGAAGGATTTTACAGAGCGATCTGGTGTTACGGGATCGCCCTCGTAATTTTAATTGCGGCACAGCTGCGCAAACGCAGAGGCGCGTTGCAGAACGTCGGCGTAGCGATTGCGGTTCTCGGTCTCACGTTTCAGGCAAGCGGAATTGTGATGCGTTGTCTGATTGCTGGCCGGCCACCGGTCACGAACATGTATGAATCAATCATCTGGGTGTCATTCGCGGTGTCCTTTTTCGGGATGATCTTCTTCGCGCGCTATCGCACCCCAGTATATCTTCTCGCAGCGTTGCCAGTGACGCTGATCGCGCTGCTGCTCGTTCATCAGATGCCAGTCGCCATGCCCTCGAGCATCGATCCGCTAGTCCCGGTGTTGCGCGATAATTTCTGGCTCACGATTCATGTGCTCACGATCACGCTAAGCTATGCGGCGTTCGCGCTGGCCATGGGTTTGGGGCACATTCTGCTCTGGCGATATGCGCGGAATCCCGCAGCGGCGCGCGCGGACGCGCCAATGCATTTCTGGCTCTATCGCGTGCTCCAGCTCGGCGTGCTGTTGCTCGCGGCAGGCACAATTCTCGGCGGTGTCTGGGCCAATTATTCGTGGGGACGGTTCTGGGGTTGGGACCCAAAGGAGACTTGGGCATTAATTGCGCTGCTTTGTTATATACTGGCGTTGCACGGCCGGCTCGCCGGTTGGTGGACGCATTTCGGCTTGGCAGTCGCCAGCGTGGTTTGTTTTCTCGCCGTGTTAATGGCGTGGTATGGCGTGAACTTTGTTCTGGGCAAAGGGCTCCATAGTTACGGATTCGGTATCGGCGGCGAGACGTACGTCGCAACCTTTGTCATTCTTGATCTTTTGTTCGTCGTGTTTGCAATCTGGCGATATCGAACGAGCAAACGCGCGGTCAGCCCCGCTGGCGAAATTGCGGGCGAGCGCGTCGCCGTTTAGCTGGGGAGTGCCGGCTTCCAGCCGGCGTTGTTCGGGATCTTGCCGAACATGGATCCCGCGCGGAGCAGAAGCGTTCGGCACGATGCCGAACGCAGTACGCTGGAAGCGTGCGCCCCCCAACCGCGCGTAGATGCCCGCGCTCCCTGCCTCAGCTTCGAATCCAAGGTATGGCTGGACGCAGGACAAAGTACCATCGGCGACCGCTCAGATCGCAAGCGCCACGAGTGCGACCCGGTGAAAACATCGAGACCGGTGGTATCAAAGTAGGGGTGAAGAGCGGCGCCCAAAAATCCGCGCGCACTCGCGCGAAGCGCCGCTCAGCCGGTGTACGTTGAGCTGTAGCCCCGAAGATTTTCGGGGGTTACAACGTTTCGACCGTGAGCGCGTCCAGAAATTCCTGCACAGTTTCCGCATTAAGCAGTATCGATCGTATCGCATCGTCCTTCACCAGCCGGACCAAGGTGCCGACGCAGATCAGGTAATCGCTAACCAGTCGCTGCGGTACGCCGATCACGAAAATCAGACGGGCACGCACACCGCTTTCGCCAAAGGGAATGCCGGCCCGACTGCGCCCGATGCCCAGAACAATCTCGGTCACAAAATCGGTGCGCGCATGCGGGAGCGCCACGCCGTGCTCCACCGCGCTTGAGTGCGCCCGTTCACGCGCGAGCACTTGCTCGAGAAAAGCTTCCGCGTTGTCGATTTTTCCATTTTGCGCGAGCAAGTGAGTGATTTCGCGCAGCGCGTTCGGCAGTTTCCGAGAGCGCAACCGGAGGATCACCTGTTTTTCATCGAGAAGGTCCGAGAGCGCGATAGCCATTGGCAGCAGAGAGAGATTTATTGGATTATCCGGCAAAGCCAGTTATCCAGTTAAATAACGACCGGTGGCAACTGAAAACACATCGTTAGCTGAAAACGAGGAGAGGACAGTTTCCTTCCAACGGAGCCTTTACGATCCGGGCTATGTCAACGCGATGTCGCATTTTTATCGCGGCGAGATGGGACGGATCATGGTCTGGCGGCAGCGGCTCGACATTACGACGAACTGGGCGATTACCAGCAGCACCGCCATCATCACCATCGCTTTTACCACGCGTGAAGTGCCGCACATCATTTTCTTTTTCAATCTCGCCATCGTCTGGACGATGCTTTGGATCGAGGCGCGCCGTTATCGTTTTTACGATGCCTTCCGCGCGCGCGTGCGGATGCTCGAAGCGCATTTTCTTGTTCCCATGGTGATGGAAAATCGCGAAATGCTGCAAGGCGAATGGAAAAAGCTTGTTTGCGAAGATTTGATTTTGCCCTGCTTCAAAATTAGCAAACTGGAAGCCGTGGGGCGGCGATTGAAACGCAATTACATTTTCATCTTTATTCTCATCATGATTGCGTGGGTGACGAAAATATTTTTGCACGCGAGCGCGCCGATCGACGACGTGCCTTCATTTTACCACGCGCTGCGCATCGGACACATTCCTTCCTGGTTGGTTGCCTTCATTTTCGTTGGCACTCTCGTCAGCGTGACCGCGATCACGATTTACGTCAGTCAGAAATCCTCCGGTGAAATTTCAGAGTTCGGCACCCATCGTTCGCTCTGGCGGATTTGAAAGAAAGTTGATAGTTGAGAGTTGATGGTTGAGAGAACCGCAATGGCGGAATCTTCTGAGTCTCTCAACGCTCAACCCTCACCTTTTAACAAACTTTGCGAAATCGTCGCCACGCTGCGTGCGCCAGGCGGGTGTCCCTGGGACCGCGAGCAAACTCACGAATCGTTGCTGCCTGCTTTAATTGAAGAGGCATACGAAGTGGCCGAGGCTGTGCGCGCCAACGACAGCGCAAATTTTCGCGAAGAACTAGGCGATCTCCTCCTGCTCGTGGTGATGCACGCGGAAATCGCACGAAAAGCTGGCCGATTTGACATAGAAAACGTACTTGAGAGCGTGACGGAGAAACTTATTCGGCGCCACCCGCACGTTTTCGGTACTAGCGACGCGCGCGACAGCGGCGCTGTACTAAAACAATGGGAATCGATCAAGCGCGCAGAGAAAACGGGCAAACATTATCTTGATGATTTGCCTGCGGCGCTACCCGCTCTCATGCGGGCGCAAAAGGCGCAATCGAAGGTTGCACGGGTAAATTTCGATTGGAGTGAGGCCCGTGACGTGATCGCGAAAATTGAAGAGGAACTTGATGAACTTAAAGAGGCCACCGGCGATTCGCATCGTGTCGATGATTCGGGAGTCGAAAGCTCACGCCGCGAGATCGAAGAGGAGATGGGCGATTTGCTGTTCGCCGTCGTCAATCTTGCGCGGAAATGCAAGGTCGATGCGGAAAACGCGCTGCAAACCGCTACAGACAAATTTGTGACGCGATTCAATCGACTGGAGGAAGAACTACGATCGCGCGGCAAGCGACTCGGCGATGTGGACCTCGTCGAGCTGGACGCGACCTGGAATCAGATCAAGAAAATGACGAAATTCGAATGATGAAGCGCGAATGACGAGCATTCCGCTCACGCTCTTCATCATTCGACATTCGTCATTTAGCGCTCATATTTCCGTCCCGATGAATCTCCTGATCAGCCTGTTTTTAATATTTTTTGTGCTCGTGGCGCTGCTCATGGTGCTGGTGATCCTGATGCAACGACCAAAGAGCGAAGGCTTGGGCGCGGCGTTTGGCGGAGGGGTGACAGAAAACATTTTCGGCGCGCAAACGACCAACGTGCTGGTCAAGTTCACGACGTGGCTCGCCGGCATCTTTTTCGCGATCACGTTTGCGTTGTCGATCCTTTATGCCCATCGAGGAACGGGTGGGGAGAGCGCGTTCCGGCGCGAACTGATGAAATCCCAGGCGGCACCGCAGACTTCTCCTGCGCCAACCATGACATCTCAACCCTCTTCGGTTTCTTCTCCTGCGCCCACTTCCGGAACGGCCACCTTGCCTGAGAGCAGTGCAACTCCACAGATGTCGCCGACCGCAAGCGTTGCAGCGTCGCCGGCTGCTTCTCAAAATCCGCAGCCGCGCTGAGCGAGTCCCTGCGGTCGAGCCGCGACTGTGGCTCACAGTTAGGCCCTTAATGGGGCCACTTTAATTCGCCCTGGTGTATACCGGCTTTGGCAAAGCTGCGGCACATCCCGTGAAAACCGCCGCATGCGGAGGCAGGCGGCAAAGTTTGCCGAATCGTCACTTGTCCGTCATCAGACTGTAACAATCCGCTTTTAACTTTCATCGCGTTTGCTAGCGAATCCCCTCAGAAAGCCAAAAACCCAATTACCACAAACG
>QHNF01000143.1 GCA_003218345.1 Verrucomicrobiota bacterium
AGCGCAAGCGCGTCCACCATCGACATCATCAAACGCGTGAAGCAAGCGCTCCCGCGCATTCAGGCGACCCTGCCGAAGGAACTGGAAATGACGCAGCTCTTCGATCAATCGATTTTCGTCCGCGCGGCCATCAACGGCGTTGTGCGCGAAGGCGTGATCGCAGCCTGTCTGACCGCGCTGATGATTCTGCTTTTCCTGGGAAACTGGCGCTCGACCCTCGTAGTCGCGACCTCGATTCCGCTGTCGATCTTCTGCTCGATCATTATCCTGGGCGCGCTGAGCCAAACTATAAACATCATGACGCTGGGCGGCCTTGCACTGGCGGTCGGCATTCTGGTTGATGACGCCACGGTTGAGATCGAAAACATCCATCGCAATCTCGCGATGCGGAAACCGATGATCCGCGCCATTCTCGATGGCGCGATGCAAATCGCGGTTCCGGCTTTCGTTTCGACCCTGTGCATCTGCATTGTGTTTGTGCCGATCTTTTTTCTAAGCGGTGTGGCCAAATATCTCTTTCAACCACTGGCGATGGCGGTCATCTTCGCCATGCTTTCCTCTTATCTTCTTTCCCGCACCGTTGTCCCGACGATGGTGAAATTTCTGATGCGCGGGCATCTCGAGGAAATTGATACCAGCCTCGCGCACGGGCTCGGTGAGCACGACGGCAGCGAAGAGAAGATCGACAACGAGCCCCGGGAGAAGCCCGCGGAACGTCGGGAGAAAAAACCACACGGCTTTCTTGGAAAAGTGTTGGGATTCCTAAGCGGAATTCACGAGAGCTTCAATCGCGTCTTTGAAAAAATCCGCGACCGCTACGTCAATGCGCTGCGCTGGTGCGTTGGGAATCGCAAGATCGTCTTTATCGCCATGGGCGCGATCGTGCTTATTTCACTTTGCGTGGTCCCGTTTCTAGGGCGCGATTTTTTCCCGGCGGTGGACGCTGGGCAATTCCGATTGCACGTGCGTGCACCGGCGGGAACACGGCTCGAAGCGACGGAGGAGCGCTTTTATCAAGTCGGCCGCGCCATTCGCGAGGTGATTCCGCCTGACGAAATAGACAACGTGCTTGATAACATCGGTTTGCCAACGAGCGGAATTAATCTCGCTTTCAGCGACAACGCCACCATCGGTGAGGCTGACGCGCTCACTCCAAAGCACAAACCGACCGCGCAATACATGCACATCTTGCGTGAGAAATTGCACCGCGATTTTCCGGACACGGAGTTTTTTTTTGGCGCGCCCGACATTGTTAGCCAGATTTTGAATTTCGGCATTCCAGCGCCAATCGACATTCAAGTAACGGGACGCGACCCAAAGGGCTATGAGATTGCGAACCAAATCAAACAAAGCGTCGCGCAAATTCCCGGCGCGGCCGATGTGCACGTGCACCAGGTCGTGCACGGGCCGGATTTGCGTGTGAACGTCGATCGCACCCGCGCGCAGCAGATTGGTCTCAGCCAGAACGACGTCGCGCGCACAATGTTGATTTCGCTCAGTTCGAGCGGCCAGGCGTCGCCGAATTTCTGGCTCAACTTTCAGAACGGCGTGAATTACCAGGTCGCTGTGCAAACGCCGCAATATAAAATGGATACCCTGCAAGATTTGAAAAACACGCCGGTAGTGGCGCCCAATCAGCCGCGCCCGGAATTGCTGGGGAACCTCGCCACGGTGGAGCGACGCGAATCCCCGATCATTGTGAACCATTACGACGTGCAGCCGGTGTTCGATGTGCTCGCCAATGTGCAAGGCCGGGACCTCGGCGGCGTCGCAGATCAGATCAACAAGATTCTCGATCAAACGAAAAAGAATTTGCCGCGCGGAACATTTCTCAGGGTGCGCGGACAGGTGGACAGCATGAACAAATCGTTCGCCGGCATCGGCGCCGGCATCCTCTTTGCGGTGGTCCTCGTTTACTTTTTAATGGCGGTCAATTTTCAATCCTGGACCGATCCGTTCATCATCATCATGGCGTTGCCCGGCGCGTTGTGCGGCATCATCTGGATGCTCTTTGTTACCGGCACCACGCTCAACGTGCCGTCGCTCATGGGCGCGATCATGGCCATCGGCGTCGCGACAGCGAACAGCATTTTGGTTGTCAGTTTCGCCAACGACGAACGTTGCGGCGAGCACCCGAAAAATTCGCACGACGCCGCGCTTTCGGCCGGCTTCACGCGGTTGCGTCCGGTCCTAATGACTGCGCTGGCCATGATCATCGGTATGCTGCCGTTTTCGTTTGGTCTTGGCGAAGGCGGCGAGCAAAACGCGCCGCTCGGCCGCGCTGTCATTGGCGGTTTGATTTTCGCTACGTTCGCCACGCTCTTTTTCGTCCCGGTTGTTTACAGCCTCCTTCGCAAGGAGGAGTTTGTTTGCGACGAAGACGAAGAGTTCGAGCGCGAAGAGCGGCGAACGAACACCGACGAGAAACAACCGGAAGATGAATGACGCTAATGATCGCGAACATCGTCACGATGGGGCGGGGGATCGACAAACAGAAGACCGAGAAGGTTGGGCGCGACCGCTTGCCGCGCTGGAGCATCGCGAAGGCGGGCCAAGCGCGCGGAAACCGCAGAGCGGCGTCCCTACCAGGCCGCCGGTGCGGAGCGTTGCCGTTTGGGGGCCGATCGCTGCTGTCACAGTGCTGGCGCTTCTTGTCACCATCGGCGTATGGCGGCGAGTTCAGGAGCGCGGCCAGGAAAAAGCGTTCACCAAACAAGCGACTCAAATCGAGGTGAACGTGGTGAGCGCGCAGCGCGACCGCAAGCCGAAGGAATTAATTCTGCCCGGCACGTTCCAGGCATTCAAGCAGACGACGATCTATCCGCGGTCCAATGGCTACGTGAAAAGCTGGAAGGTCGATATCGGCGACGAGGTCAAAGAGGGTGAACTGCTCGCCGAGATCGAAACGCCGGAGGTCGATCAACAACTCGCACAAGCGAAAGCTAGTTACGAAATCGCGAAGGTCACAGCTGATCGCTGGCGTGATCTGGTCGGAAAAAAGGTCGTATCCAAACAGGAGTATGACCAAAACGAAAAAGCCTACGAAGGAGCCAAGGCCAATTACGAACAGTTGCAAAAATTGCAGGGCTTCAAGGAAATCGTCGCGCCATTCAGTGGAACTATTTCCGCGCGAAATATCGACGTGGGCACGCTCGTCACGGCTGGGACCGGAAACGCAGGCACGCCGCTCTTCAGCATCGTGCAGAGCGACCCGCTTCGCGTGTACGTGTATGCGCCGCAAGAGAACGCACCGTCGATTCACGACGGGTTGAAGGCGAAAATCCTTGTGCAGGAATTTCCCGGGCAGAACTTTGACGGCTCGGTTACGCGCACAGCCGGAGCGCTCGATCCGCAGTCGCGCACGATGCAGGTGGAAGTGCAGGTGCCGAATCACGAAGGCAAGCTTTACGCTGGCATGTATGGCCAGGTAAAATTTGTTCTGGCTGATGAAAACGCGCCGATCGTCGTGCCGGCGAATGCGTTTCTATTTCGCACCGATGGGCCGCAAGTCGCCACCGTGACCAAAGACAATCGTATTCATTGGCAAGCCATCCATGTGGGGCGCGATTTTGGCACGAGTCTAGAAGTGCTCGATGGCCTGACCGAAAACACAAAGGTCGTGGTTAATCCAACCGATGATTTGGGTGAGGGTATTCAGGTCCAGGTTAAGCCGGCGGAAAAGCCGAAAGGTTGAGAGCGAGAAACGAATCCGGACGAAATACAAACACTCAGGTCCCCATTGGATAGGGGGGGTGGCAGAGCGAAGTCAAATACCAAGGAGGAGAAATCTATGAAACAAGATCTCGAAAAAGTGAAGCTGCTGGCCCGCGATTTGCGCGATGGAAAACAATTTCCGCGCAGTCCGCGCCAAACGCTAGCTGACTATGTGTTGGCGGCACGCGCGGTGGATAAATGCCGCGCTGTACTTGCCGGCTGGGAAGGAGAATACCATTCCAATTGCCCGCTCGATCAACGCTGGTTGAAGTTCGCGGAGATTGACTATGACGATTTCCGGTCGCTCGTCGCCACCGGTGCAACTGATGACGAGATCGCTGCATGGGTTGGCGAACACGCCAAAAAGCGTTCGCGCGCCGAGATCATTGCGTGGAATAATAGAGAACGCGATCTGCATCTGAGCGATTTGCCCTTGGAACTCCAGGAGTTCATGGAGGATTACATCCGGCAATTCGTTCCGCGCAACCGGGTGGTGCATCACTGGTTCGACGTTTACGATCTGGAAGAAGAACGGCTCTAAAAAGCCGTGAGGTATGCTCGTGCGAACGATTGGTATCCGGCTTGACCAGAAAAATTTTAAAACCGGTGTCCTAAGCATGCTGGCTTATTCGTCGTATTTTTGTCTATCGTTACAGTAAACAACAACAACAGAACTAATCAGAAAGGAAAATACATTATGCCAAGCATCGTATGGTTTGAAATTCCAGCGGACAATGTCGAACGTGCCAAGAAGTTTTATGGCGACTTGTTCGGTTGGAAAATCGAGAGGTTCCCAGGGCCACAGGAGTACTGGCACATCGACACCGGCGGCGCAGACGACACGCCGGATGGCGGACTGATGAAAAGGCAGCAGCCGCAACAGGGCATCACCAGCTACGTCGGCGTATCATCGGTGGATGAATCCGCGGCAAAAGTTGAGAAACTTGGCGGCAAAATCTGTATGCCCAAGACGGCCGTGCCGCAGATGGGTTACTTCGTTATCTGCCAGGACACCGAGAACAACACCTTCGCGCTTTGGGAAAAAAGCGAAAACCCAAAATAACTGTCCTGAAGGTCGCGGCCCGTACGTCGTACTATTGAACAGCAAACATCTATCAGTTATCGAATAAAATAATATGAGCACACAAACAAACACATCAGATTACCTGTTATTATTCCGTGGCAACAATTGGGACAAAGGACTTTCACCGGAACAACTTCAAAAAGTCGTGTCCGATTGGGCCGCCTGGTTTGACCGGTTGACGCAGGAAGGGAAGTGCAAAGGCGGCCACCCATTGCAGGAAGAGGGCAAACTCGTTTCTGGCAAGAGCGGACGAATCGTGGTCGATGGCCCATTTGCGGAATCGAAGGAAGCGATTGGCGGCTACTTCTACCTTCAGGTGGGCGACATCGATGAAGCAGTGGAAATCGCGAAGCAATGTCCGGGTCTCGAATACGGCTGCCGTGTCGAGGTCCGGCCGGTAGCAGACATGTGTACAGTCAGAGAGCGGTATCTAGGAAGCTCATCCCGGAGCGAACAGCTCGTTGGGGCTACGACTTGAAGGCGTGGACCAACTTGCAAGTAAACCTTTGTCACCATCTGCGGCGGACGTCCCCCGGTTGACGGACCGTCTCTTCCGAGATGAAGCCGGCAAGCTGGTTTCTGTCCTGACGCGGATATTCGGGATCGATCGATTAGATCTGGCGGAGGACGCGGTTCAGGAGGCATTGGTGCGGGCGTTGCGGACATGGCCCTACTATGGGATTCCAGAAAATCCCTCAGCGTGGATCACGCAAACTGCCAAAAATCTTGCGCTCGACATTGTTCGGCGGGAAAAACGTTTTCGTAACAAAGAGCCAGAGATCATCGCGTCTCTCGATGATTTTGTTCTGAGCGAATCGCCAGCATTCGATACAGAGATTAAGGACGACCGGCTCCGATTGATGTTCGCGTGCTGCCATCCGCTCATTGCGCAGGAGGCTCAGACGGCGCTCGCGCTCAAAACGCTTTGCGGATTCAGCACCGCCGAAATCGCAATGGCATTTCTGACGACTGAAGCGGCAATTGCCAAGCGATTGACGCGCGCGCGGCAAAGAATCCGCGAATTGCGGATTCCCTTCGGGATTCCGGCAGGTGAGGAATTATCAGTGCGCCTCGATGGCGTTCTGCAAACTCTCTACCTGCTGTTTAACGAAGGCTACAAAGCGTCGAGCGGCGACGATCTGATACGCGAGGAGCTTTGTCAGGAAGCAATCCGCTTGGCGGCTTTGCTAGCCGAGCATCCTGTGAGCGACCAACCTCGGACGCACGCGTTGATTGCCCTGATGTTATTGAATACAGCGCGTCTGCCCGCACGTGTAGACGCAGAAGGAAACATTCTGCGCCTTAAGGAACAGGACAGATCAAGTTGGAGTCAACTTTTGATCGCGCAAGGAATGCGCCATCTTGCTCAATCTGCGGCCGGGGACGAAGTCACAGCATATCATCTCCAGGCTGGCATCGCCGCCTGCCACTGCGCAGCGATCAAGTACGAGTCAACGGATTGGCCGCGAATTCTCGCGCTGTACGATCGGCTAATTCAAATCGACAATTCGCCAGTCGTCGCGCTGAATCGGGCCGTGGCCATTGCCGAGGTTCACGGTCCACAGGCGGGGATCGACGCGGTGGAAGCTGTTCAAGACAACCAGCAATTGGGATCCTACTATCTGCTCTATGCGGTGCTGGCTGAATTTGAGAGCCAACTGAACGACTTGTTCGCTGCTGCCAGTCACCTTCGGAAAGCGCTTCAACTCACCGGGCTGAAATCCGAACAATCATTTCTATTGAGCAGACTGCGCGATTGTGAAGCGGGCCGCGTCGTTTCATTCGGCGCGGCATCGCCGAGCTGAAATGGTGACTTCGCGAACGTGTTTAGCGATTAGGAGTCGCCAAGCCAAAACCATCAATCGCGAATCGAAAATCCAAAAACTTGTCCTGAGCGACGCGGAGCGGAGTCGAACG
>QHNF01000164.1 GCA_003218345.1 Verrucomicrobiota bacterium
TTTACGCTTCCTGCGATGCGTATATTTTAAGATGCCGAGACTAGCACCATGCCTCCATCTTTAATCTTGCCTAAACAAATGCCGGTGATGCCATTGCCTGGCGCTTTGCTTTTTCCGCATGCGCTGCTCCCGCTCCATATCTTTGAGCCGCGCTATCGACAGATGCTAAAGCATGCCCTCGCGCATCACCGCATGTTTTGCGTCGCGCTGCTGAAACCGCACTGTGCAGAATGGAAATCGCCTTCGGATTTTTTTCACACTGCCGGGGCTGGTCTCATTCGCGCGTGCGTCGAACGCAGTGACGGCACCTCGAACCTGATCCTGCAAGGACTGCAGCGCGTCCGATTCAGCGATTTTCAGCAGAAAGCACCGTTCCCGATCGCAACAATCGATTCGCTAGACTCCGCCGCCTCCTCTTCTGTGGAGACTGAAGCGCTCGCTACAAAAGTGTTGGAACTTTATTCCAACCTCAAAGGGGATGGGCTACGGCAGCTACCGCCCAAAGTAGATCAGTATCTTGCTGATTTGAGGGACCCGGAAATGCTCGCCGATCTCGTTGCCTCAACGTTTGTGAGCGATCCGCTCCGCCGCCAGCGCGTTCTCGAAGAACTCTCCATCAATCAACGACTGCGACTGGTGATTCAGTATCTCCGGGAAGAAACCGGAAGCGCGGCTGCGTAGCTGTAGCCGCGTCTCTGTAAGACGCGCAACCCGCGTGCTTCAAACCCATCCGCGCCGCGCCTCGCACAGCGAGGCGGCTACACATGGACAATCCGCGCGTATTCTTCCATCAAATACCGATCCGTCATTCCAGCAATGTAGTCACAGACCGTGCGATGCAGTCCTTCTATCTCAATCCGTTTTGTGGCCGCATCGCCAAGCCGGTCAGGCTCGACAACGTACTCTTCGAAAGCGCGCCGCAGCATTTCGCACGCGCGCCGGTTCACGTCCGCCACACGCGGGTGATAATAAACATTCTGATACAAAAATTTCCGCAGCATCCGATTCGCAGCGGATAGTTCATCGCTGTAGCAAATGAGCGGTGCCGGTTGATGTCGCACATCCTCTGCATCTTGCACATTAGCCTCAGCAATCGATTGCGCGCTTGCCGCGATCACATCGTGCACTTGCACATCGATAATGTCGCGAATGATCAACTTGCGCAGTTCGGGTTCACGCGCAGCCGGATAATGGGAAAGCACGGCGCGATGACTTCGACGCCAGACCTCGTTCTCCTCCAGCTGTGCCGCGCTCAATATT
This sequence comes from Verrucomicrobiota bacterium, assembly GCA_003218345.1. Classification (GTDB taxonomy): domain Bacteria; phylum Verrucomicrobiota; class Verrucomicrobiia; order Chthoniobacterales; family UBA10450; genus Udaeobacter. The sequence continues at coordinate 1,261 of QHNF01000164.1, forward strand.
TCAAAATCGACCGCGTCATCTAAATCATGACTGTAATAAGTGATTTCGTCGGCGAGGTCCGCCACTTGGGCCTCCAGCGAGGGACAACGATATTTGTGCAAAATAGTGCGAGCCGACGCCTTGCGATTCTGATCTCGCAACCGGGGCGGTCGCGCTACTTCATCGGTCTCATAAAAAACCTGATGCTTTCGCAAACCTTCCCGCACCTCGAACGTCAAATTTAGTCCCGGAAAGTTTGGATACGGATTTTCAAGCAGCTCCACCACGCGCAAGCTCTGCTTATTGTGATCGAAACCGCCGTGGTCGATCATGCATTCGGCGAGCATTTGTTCGCCGGAATGGCCAAAAGGCGAATGCCCAAGATCGTGGGCCAGCGCGATTGCTTCCGCGAGATCCTCATTCAGCCCTAGCGCGCGCGCGATGGTGCGGCTAATCGAGGCCACCTCGATAGAATGCGTCAGGCGCGTACGCAAATGATCCCCTGTTCCATTCAAGAACACCTGCGTTTTGTATTCCAACCGTCGAAATGCGCGCGAATGAATGATGCGCGCCCGGTCGCGCTGAAATTCCGTGCGATAGGCGTGACTCGGCTCTTGATATTTTCTGCCGCGTGAATTGCCGGATTTTTGGGCAAACGGCGCAAGCATGGCCTGCTCCGCTGTCTCCAGTTGCTCCCGCGAGCGGTAGCCGCGTTGCTCCCCGCCGCGCCGTAACCGGGTGGAGGCGGGTGTGAAGCGTGGCGTAGATGTTCGTTGCTCGCTGATCTTCATTTTCCCAGGCGCGACTGTTTACGTGCGCCGAAACGGTTCGCGTGTTCGGAACCGACAGTCCGAGTTGTTGATCTTTCCAAATTATCCGACTGCACAAATTTTTCGCGTAGGCTTCGCTCCGACTTGCGCGCTTCCAATTTCACCATCAGCAAATCGAAAATTCCCAGCAAAAGCGCAGCGAGAGTCAACCAGCCGCAGACGATCCAAAACAAGAGAAATCCAAGAGGGTGTTCGCGTGGATTCAGCGGCGCCTCCAAAAATGTGGATCCTGCAAACACGAGCACGATGGCAGTGGCAATGAGCGCAAACATCATGCCGCGTCGAGTATTTCGATTACGAATCACGCCGCGCGTTGCCTGAACGGCGAATAACGTCCGACGTAAATTCTTTCCACTAGGAGAATTGTTCGACACCATTGACTCGATTTGCCAGGCGACTGCGCGCTTGGTACATATCGATCTTACAATTCGAGAAAGGCCAATGCAAAACATGCCTAGGAAAGGTGGTCGGAAAAAACAAGTCACGCCCGAACGTTTGATGCAGCTTGGGTTCGGGTATGCGCCTCCGCTTATCATTGGAGCGGCGGTCAACAACAAGGTCTTCGATACCCTGGATAGCGGACCAAAGACTATCGACCAGGTCAGCAAAATCATCGGTGCCTCTCAACGAGGTCTCCGCGCGATCATGAATGCGCTGGTCGGTCTCGAACTGTTGAAGAAAGACCGACAAGGGAAATATTCGCTCACACCAGAAAGCGAAAATTTTCTTGTAAGCACCAAGCCCGGTACGCTCGCCGGATCTTTTCCAATGATCATGCAGCGGCTGATTCCGCTTTGGCTAAAGCTGGACGACATCGTTCGCACGGGTCGTCCGGCTGAATCGCGAAATCAGGAGCATCCGGGTACCGAATTTTTTGCCGAACTCGTCGAGAACATTATTCCGATGAGCTACGGCAGCGCGCAAGCGTTGGGCGACAAGTTAAAAATCGCGAAAGCGAAAAATGAAGTGCGCGTTCTCGATCTTGCCGCCGGGTCAGGCATCTGGGGCATCGCGCTCGCACAAAAATCGCCCTATGTGCGTGTGACTGCGGTTGATTGGGCGGGAATGATTCCCACAACGAAGCGCATCACGCAAAAATTCGGTGTCAAAGATCGCTTCGATTTCATCGAAGGCGATGTGCTCGAAGGAGATTTCGGAAACGGCTACGACGTCGCCACACTGGGGCACATTTTGCACAGCGAAGGCCAGGAGCGCAGCCGCCAATTGCTTAAGAAAACTTCTCGCGCGCTCAAACCCGGAGGCACAATTGCCATCGCTGAATGGCTGGTGAATGATGATCGCACTAAGCCGCTGCCATCGCTCATGTTTGCTGTGCAAATGCTCGTGAACACTCAAAAAGGAGACACCTTCAGTTTCAACGAAATCAAAGGCTGGCTTGAAGAAGCCGGCTTCAAGAGAGTTCGAAAGCTAGAAGCGCCGGGACCTTCCCCGCTTATTCTGGCGACGAAGTTGTAGCCCCGCGTCCGCGGGGCAACATCCTCTGGGTAGCGCACGCGTCTCTCGTGCTGGTGTCGGCGTCGCGCCGAAACGAACTTTCCTTAACGCGAGATTTCGGAACTGGCACGCCACAAGAAAAAGTTCGCAATCGCGAGCACGCGCTTGCCAGACACGCGAGACGCGTGCGCTACCCGCGAATCGGCTTCTCATGCGTGAATGGAAGTGCTTTCATAGCGTCAGATGAAAGAAGAAAAAACAAAATCACCCAGAAGAATAAAGAGACGATCAGGCACTACGGATCTTGGGGAGGATGTCCCCTACCGGAAGCCAGCTCTTCGTAGCGAAGCGTTTGCCAAAGCGTTAACGGATGCGAAGGCGTGCATTAGTAATCCCGAAAGTTTACAAGCTCTTTTCAACGATGCAGCCAGGAAGGCAGCGGCAGTATCAAGAGAGCCATTTAAAGAGGACTGGGCCTATCTCCAGACGATGCTACGCCTGGTCCGCGCGCACCATCGCGGCGAATACGATCAAGTTTCGAAAGACGCGCTCATGTGGATCATTGCCGCTCTGAACTATTTGGTCGACCCATTCGATTTGATTCCCGACAAGACACCGTTCCTAGGCTTCGTGGATGACGCAACCGTCGTTGAATTTGTCGCTGCTAGGACCCGGCAAACGCTGGACGATTTTATGACTTGGGAAACAGCGGAATCTTTTCCTCGAGATTCTGGGTAGCACACGCGTCTCGCGTGTCTGGTTTCGACATTGCGCCGAAACGAACTTTCCTGGAAAACGAGATTTTCGGAGTTGGCCCGCCATAAAAAGAGTTCGCAATCGCGAGGACGCGCTTACCCGACACGCGAAACGTGTGCGCTACCCAGAGTGGGGTGTCAACGTAAACCCAGCATGTCACACTAGTAGCAACGCGGGATTCTCGAGAAGATGGCGAAGTTCTTTAAGATATTCAGCGCCAAGGGCGCCATCAATGACGCGGTGATCGCAGCTCATTGTGAGCGACATTCGATGGCCGACGACAATTTGATCACAATCGTCAATCACGGGGACTTTCGTGACCTTACCGACCGCAAGAATAAAACCTTGTGGCGGATTGATAACTGCGGAAAAACTGTCGATGCCCATGCCACCAAGATTTGAGACGGTGA
>QHNF01000166.1 GCA_003218345.1 Verrucomicrobiota bacterium
CCGCCGGTCAAGAAGCCGGAGCTGATCGGCGCCAACTCGCCGCGCTCTGGATAAAATCGAGATGCAGATGTTCTGGGATTTGAGCTATTCGGCGCTCAGGATATGTCCGCAAACCGAGAAGGTATGCGACAACTATGGTCAGAAAATCTGAAAGACGATGCCATCAGTTAATCTCACTACCAAATAGCGCCATCATTTGATCCTGGGTCTTCTCATGTGCAACCGCGAACCAGGGCGACGGCAAGGAATGCAATCAAGATTGCCAGGAGCCAAAGCAAATTGCGGGCAATCGGGTCCGAACGCCTAAATTTCCGCATTGAAATCTTCCTTTAGCGAAATCGCGCACTAACACGTTTAGGGACGTCATGCCGTCACAATAGACGGGAATCTGTCACGCGAATTACGCTGCGCGCTTCAACATGACGCCTCCAACTTTAAAATGTGAGTCTTACGGAATTCTTCTGCCTGCTGAAATGCCGATAACAAAAAAGATCAGGCAAACCACCAGGAAGAGGAAGAACAGGAATTTGGCAATCCCAGCCGCCGCGGCGGCAATGCCAGTGAATCCAAACACCGCCGCCACTAGCGCGATTATCAAGAAAATTAGGGCCCAACGTAACATCTTTTCACCTCCTCAGAATGGAATCGCATTGGCGAACAACTACGCGTGTTTCTTACCGGTTTTACGTCGCTTTGGCGCACTCGCACAAGCCAGATAGCGCAGTTAAATAAATCCGAAGACACTGCGAAACACGTTCCTTTCGTAGGAGAAACAGAACGAAGGAAACTTATACCGAGCTAAGGACATCTTATGAGCACAATTCTACTGATTATTCTTATTCTTCTGCTGATTGGAGCGCTTCCGGCCTGGCCTTACAGCCGAGGTTGGGGATACTACCCCACCGGGGGACTTGGTTTAATTCTTTTGATTGTAATAATCCTGGCGCTATTGGGCAGGATCTGACGAGATCACGAAACATGTCGGAGGTACTATCGTGAGCCGGCGTGGCGAGTGATAAGAGTGCAGCAATGTCGTTCGTGAATAAAAAGGATGCAACGTAAAGGCGGCAAACTTCGTTCTGAAATGCGATTCACTTGCATGAAGAAATACATTTATGTGCTCGCCGCCGTGGCACTGTTCGTGGCTTGCGAGCAAAAGGAAACAACGGTGACGAATCCGCCTGCGGAGAAAAAAGAAACTAACGCCACAGTGATAAACCCATATCCAGCGGCTACTACCAAGAAAGAGAAAACTGAAGTAAACATCAACACTTCGCCGAGTCCATAGTCGTTGTGATGCTTCAGATGCGAAATTAAATAGAAACAAACAGTATGCGCTTTATCCTGTTTTTGATTCTGCTTCTGTTGCTAATCGCCGCCTTGCCAACATGGCCATATAGCACAGGCTGGGGATACTATCCCAGCGGTGGCTTAGGCCTCGTTCTGCTGATTGTGTTGCTGGTCGTTTTGCTTCGATAGAAAGCGTCGCAGCCACAGCGCTGTGTGCGCCGTCTGAAGGCATGGTTTGAAATGAACTCGTAAACAGGTGGAATGCGTTGTTGTCAAAGAGTTGGCAAATAAGCTGCGGCTTTGCCGCCGAGATTTTCTTCCATGCCGCGCACTCGGATCTCAAATCTTGCGCCTTCGGCGATCTATTTCCCATCGTTTTCGGAGAAGTCGATCCACTTTTGCAGATGGCACGCGTTATCGTCAATACGGTGAAACCGCTACTGAGATCACACTTTATGCCGCAGCGGGCGGATCGCCTGAGTTAGTTTTTGCAAGCCAAGTTCCAGGCGCGTTTTTACCGTCCCCAGTGGAGCATGGGTCTCTGCGGCAATTTCGCTGTGAGTGAGTCCCTTGAAAAATGCGAGCTCGACTGCTTCACGTTGGAACCGTGGCAGCGCTCGTATGGATTTTTCGAGAAAGCGATGCAGGTCGCTCAAAATAAAAGGATCGTATGCCTCACGACCGCCGTTGCGCGGTTGTTCCCGCAATTGTTTTCCATAACGATCACGTGCGCGAGAATAGGCCTGGCGTCTGCGCAATCGATCGATGGCGCGACGACGCGCGATCGTTACCATCCAGCCCAGGGGCTTGCCTGCTCGCGGTGAGTAGTGATCGGCTTCCTTCCAAATCTGCAGAAGAATTTCCTGTACGACATCGTCTGCTTCGGCCTCCTCATGAACGACACTGTCGACCATCGCCTTGAGCCGTTGACCATGCCGCCCATATAACTCGGTGAGTGCCGCTGCGTGACGCCGACGCGAAATATCTTTCATTAATGCTTCGTCCGGCACAGATGCCGCTTCCAGCTGGTCAAGAGCAGAGCCAATCATGCTGAGTGGCCCTGTGCCCGCGCCGATAGTCCAGTCAGTCGGCGTTTCGATTGCTTACCAACGGCGCGCCACCAATCCTGCTCAATTACGCGAGAGACCAGCAGCTTGCCCGGGTACACCCACTGGTGCGGTTCTGAATTGCAGCCTTCGGTTGGGCAGTGCAATTCGTATCTGCCATTAGCAAAGCGGCGGATCTCCACCTGCCGGCCGTTGAACTTTTTTTCGCAAAGAGTACAAGAACGCCGATCATCGAGCGACGCCCAGGTTCTAAATCGATCTTCCGCCCGCAGGATCGACAGTCGCTCGTCAAGGCTGACATGAACATTCATGGCGCAAAAGCAGTCTGCTAGTTGGCTCGAAACAAACAATCGGGACGCTGGATGATTGAGTGATCAGGCAAAACCCTACGGGCGTATATTTTTCGCGTTGCAGGAAAGTGCAGCACGCCGTCTTTCCAGGCACGGAAAAGCCGCTGAAGGGGTTTGGAAGCTTGAATTGGCGCCTAGCACACCGCTAAAGCAGGAATGTTAATGAGACTCGCGCGGCAGAACCCAGGAATACGCGGTTGGCTAAACCAATCTCATAAATAGGGAATGAGTGCGCTAAGCTCTTCTGGCGGGCGACTGACAAGGCGCGACGAAGGAGCATAGCCAATGCGCTCTGTGACTGAGGAGCAACGCCGCCAGCAGCCCGCCACAGCTTAGCCCGGAGGGTTGCTGGATCTTTAGCGCTGCGGCGGCAAATCTTCAGCAACGCACCCCGTTCCCTATTTATGAGATGGGTCCTAAATAAGTCTTACAAGAATTTATCCATCGAAAAGCCGGGAGCTCTGCGAGGCCGCCCGGGGCTAGGGACTCCGCAGAAGTTGGCCGGTCAGGCTCTACTAAGCTCGCGCTTGAAATGGACTGCGAATTTGCGCAATCGCGATGCCATACTATGTCCAGCATCACCACTATCAGCCAAACTCGATGCAGAAGCATTGCGTTCTTCAGCCGCCATCGTCTCCGCCTTGGCCAGCATTTCGTCCGTAGGCAATACCCAATCCATTGGAATTGAGGTACAGCGCTCGGTGGGACAACTAGGCCGCAGCGGTCCGTTTCCGCGTGTCCCGCCAGCTAATTGGATTTGTCGACCGGTAATAATCTTACCGCAGACGAGGCAGTAACGTTTGTCATCCAGAGAACGCCACTGACGAAATTGATCGAGGCGCCGCAGCGCTTCTAGTTTGGCTGCGTCAGACAATGCAATTGGAGGACACAACGCCATCACCAAAGTATGCGTCCGTCGCAAACGGCCGCGCAATCAGGCGCACGGTAGATTTGCATATCAGTCAAATCCTGATGGCAGTCGCCATCACGCCGCGCCGGTACCGAAGTGCACGTGTAAACCTCATTTGAAGAGAAAAATCACATCCAGACCAACCGGAGAAGGCGTTTTACATGCTGAATGAGAAAGAAAACAAACATTGCATCGAAAAACGGGTTCCGCCGAGACGATCCAACGCTAAGGGCAGTGGAAGAAATGGAATTGTACCGCGCAGCGCACCCGGGCAGTCCCGCGGCGGTGCGCCAGCCGCGGTTATTTATTCGCGGTCAGCTTTGGATTGCGCTTCTCGGTCCGAGCGTGGAAGAAGGCATCGTTGGTATCGGTCCTACCATCGAAGCAGCCT
>QHNF01000165.1 GCA_003218345.1 Verrucomicrobiota bacterium
ATCATTGTTTGGCCTCCAGGTAAACGAGGGCAACATTCGCACGCGAAAAGAGCTTGGTGGCGGCACGTTGTTCGACATTGGTGTCTATTGCATAAACGCGGCGCGCTATCTCTTTCGCGACGAACCGATCGAAGTCGTCGGGTTGACTGCGAACAACGGAGAGAAGCGCTTCGCACAAATCGAGGAGATGACTGGCGCGATTCTCCGGTTTTCCCGCGAACGTTTGGCGATATTTACGTGCAGCTTTGGC
>QHNF01000167.1 GCA_003218345.1 Verrucomicrobiota bacterium
CACAATATCTGGCCGGTCTGCGCCCACAGGCACATGAGGCTAGAAGCGGCCGTCTCTCTCGCGTTTCCAACCTAACGGCTGCCTAGATTCGTCCAGAATCCCAGACAAATTTCGTTTCAGAATCCGGAGCACGGACTCTTCGTGGCCAACGCTGCGGAGATTTATCTGTGAAAACGGCAGATAATGAGCATGTTTGTTAGAGCGTGCCCCCAAAAACAAAAGCTAAAAAGC
>QHNF01000168.1:0-6571 GCA_003218345.1 Verrucomicrobiota bacterium
GACATTTAAGACCAGCTCCTGTGTTCGTAGTAGCTTACCACCAGCGCGAATTGTTTGAGGCGGAATCGTGAATCGGCCTGCTCTGAGCGGCAGAACTGTGTAGTTGTACGTTACGCTCGAGTTCGTTGCAAAATTGTGTATTTCGAATTGTCGCGATGTTCCGGTCGCGTGAATCTCCAATCCATCAACTGAGATTTCTTCCGGCGGCCTCGCATCACCAGGGCCGCTGACCTTGATTTGTAACTCAACCATTTCGCCGACGGCGACCTCCGAGTTGCTCAGTACTGCCGTGACACTGGGTGAATCAGCGCGCGCAAATTGAGCGGCTGCGATCGCAGCGAACGCCACGAGTAGGATTCGACAACGCATCGATATCTTCATCGACTATCAACTACCGACTATCAACCCTTCCCTCACCAGTCGTTATAGACACGGCGCGTTGCCTTGCGTTCATCAAGTTGAACTCGCGCCTCCTCATCTTTCATCGATTCAAGAAGTGCCAGGGCCTGGCGTTCGCTCATCTGGCCCTCTTTTTCTGGTTCCGCCTCGGCGACCTGCGCGCTTTTGTCCGGCGGTTTTTGCGATTTGTCCTCTGCGGCTCCCTTTACTTCACCCGCGAATTTCTTCTGTGGTGATTCGGCCGGGGTAGCGGATGGCGCCGCGTTTTTCTCTCCACCTTCTCCCGGCGATGGTGAGGGCATCTCATTTTCTCCTTCGCTCGGGCTGGGTGATTCTTGAGCCTGCCGTTCCCCTGGCGATGGCGAAGGCTGCTGGCCTTGCTGCTTTTCAGCGCTTGGCGAAGGGGAAGGGCTCTCACCAGGCTGTTGTTGCTGTTTCTTTTGCGGCTCATTCTTTGCCTGCAATTGGTTGTCCTTTTCCTGTTGGTCTTTCTGGTTCCCAGACTTGCCTTGTGACTGCTGATCCTGGGATTGCTGCTGATCTTTCTGCTCTTGCTCGCCCTGGCCTTGCTGTTGTTGCTGCTGTTCTTTTTGTTTCTGCTGCTCTTCCTTCTGGTCCTGCTTCTTTTGTTTGTCCTGTTTGTTCTTCTGCTGCGGCGACGGGGAAGGGGAGGGTTGCTCCGGTTGTTTTTTATTCTTTAATTCCTCGATCTTCTCTTTTACGTAATCGTAATTGTCTTTTGCTTCTTTGTTTTGCGGATCAAGCTTGAGTGTTTGCTCATAATGATCGAGCGCATTTGTCCAGTCGCTGAGCTTCTTATCGTCGCTTGTCTGTGTTTCGCCGCGCTGATAAAGTGTGTTGCCAAGATTATAATGGCCCTCGCTTTGCAAACGAGTATCAGGCGTGAGCAACGCCTGACTAAAGGATTCCAGTGCTTTGTTGTAGTCCTTTAATTTGTAAGCGGCGGCGCCCAAATCGAACTGAAGTTCGTCCTCAGCGCGTGATTGCGGATGCGATTTTAACGTCTCTTGAAATTGTTTGTAGGCATCTTCGAATCTTCTGTTGCGGTACGCGTCGATTCCAGGAGCAGTGGCAAATGCAGACGAAGAGAACACCATTACGAGAGCCGCGGCCGCAGTCGTAGCTCTGGCAGGGATAGCAACGTAACCTCTTTCGCGCACGCGTTTACGCTCGCCAATCAAGATCGAGAAGGCGAGCGCGATCAACGCCGTGCTGAGCGGCCATTCATAACGCTCAATTGGTCGACGCGACAGCCGCACATCCATTTCAGCGGCCTGCATTTTTGCCAATCCTTCATTTTGAATTTGCTGCATTGTGCGGGGTCCGTTTTCCAAATGCAGATAAAATCCGCCCGTAGCCTGGGCGAGCTCGCGCAAACGTGTATCATCCAGCTTTGATTTGACGACTTGACCGGCTGAGTCCTTGACGAAGGCTGTTTCGCCATTGTCGCCAGTTATGGGAATAAGCGAACCCTGCGGCGTTCCGACGCCCACTGTGAAAATTCGCACGCCCGCGTCGGCCGCTTCCTTCGCCGTTTTTACGGCATCACCGCTCAATTCTTCGCCGTCGGTAAAGATGATTAGCGCGCGATTTCCCATCGCGCTTTTGCCGAAGCTCTGGGTAGCAAGAGTAATGGCGCTGGAAATATTGGTGCCGCCCTCGGGAATCGTCTTGGTGTCCAGATCATTGATCGCCTCAATTACAGCGTCGTAATCAATGGTGAGCGGTGCTTGCAAAAAGGCGCGGCCGGCGAAAGCGATCAGACCAACACGGTCGCCCTGCAGCTCGTTAATCAAATCCTGGACTGCAAGCTTGACGCGTTCCAGCCGGTTGGGCTGGACGTCGTTGGAAAGCATGCTGCGCGATGTGTCCACCGCGATCAGCAAATCGAGGCCTTTGCGCTTTACATCCTCAAACGTGTAACCCCAGCGTGGCTGCGCTAGGCTCACAACGGCCAGGGAGAGCCCGAGCAACTGCAACGCAAGTCTTATTATGCGCCGCGGACGATTTACTGTTCCCGCAAGCTGCGGCAGCAACCGCGCCGAAACAAACTCCTGCAAGCGTTTGAGCCCGCGTCGTTCCGCACGAACAAATAACGCGGTTAGGAGCGGGATCACAACCAATCCCCAAAGCCATTGTGGTGCGCCGAAGCTCATGGGCTCCTTAAAACGTTGAAGCGATGAAGGGACGAACGGCTCGACCGCTTTAACGATTCAACGCTTAAACGCTTCAACGCCTTCATCACGGCAGTTTTTTCCAGACTGTTTGCGACAGTAAAATCTGCGCCAGCAACAGCCCGCATCCGCTCATGAGACAGAGCGGAAATAAATCGCGGTATTGTTGATATTTTTTCACGCTCACAGTCGATTTCTCCAGCTTGTCTATATCGTCATAGATTTGTTCGAGCGATTTGGTGTCGGTGGCACGAAAAAATTTGCCGTCTGCGATTTTGGCGACCTCTCTCAGGCCCGCCTCGTTAAACTCCACGCGCTGGTTTTCGTAGAGGATGTTCCCAAGGGCGTCGGTCAATGGTCCTTTTCCGGTGAAAATCGGGGCGGGTGCGATGCCATTGATTCCCGCGCCGATAGCGTAGAAATGAATCTTTAATGCTTTCACTGCTTCGGCGGCGGTGTTTGGGGGCACTTTGCCGGCGTTATTTTCACCGTCAGTCAAAAGTACGAGCACTCGGCTTTTGGAACGCTTGTCATTCAACCGGTTGGCTGCCGCTGCCATAGCCGATCCAATTGCGGTGCCGTCTTCAACCAGTCCGATTCGCACTCGGTCCAGGTTTTGCAAAAGCCAATCATGATCAAGTGTCATCGGACTTACGACATATGGACGACCCGCGAATGCGACGATGCCTATGCGATCATTCGGCCGGCCTTCAATGAATTTGCGTGTCACTTCGCGTATCGTATCCACTCGCGTCGCCTCTTGTCCGCCAATTGTAAAATCTTTCGTGAGCATCGATCCGGAGACGTCCAGCACGAGCATGATATCAATCCCGCTGGCCTCGATCTGCGTGAGACTTTTGCCGAGCTGCGGACGCGCCAACGCAACTAGAAAGATCGCAATCGAAGCCAGCAACAGAGTTCGCAGAATTTTCCCTGCACGCGCCGCGCTTTGTTTTCCGATTGCCCGAAGACTGGCGGTGGATGAATAAGTCAGCGCTGCAGCTGGCCCGCGTTTTCCGCGCAAATACGCGAGCAATGGAATCGCCAGGAGTAACAGGAGCAGCCACGGGCGCGCAAACGTCAACGCGCCGTTTGCCGTCAACCAATCAAACAGCCGCAAGTTGACCTCCTTTCACAAAACGGATCGCTTCCTCCAGTAACAATTCGCTGTCCGAGGACGTAGCTTCGTACCGTGCGAACTTGATCAGATCGCATCGGTTCAAGAAATCTTCCAGTAGCGATTGTTCGTCAGCGGAAAATGGCGAGGCCTTTGCCAGCGTAGTCAGAAACTCGATGGACGTTTGTCGTGTCGCCGGTAATCCATACTGCTGAGTGACGTACCTTCGCAAAATGTCGGACACACGGATGCTGAACTGATACGGACTCATCCTTTCAATTGCGTGGCCGATGCGTTCGAGTTCTTCGAGCGCGATCTCGCGCGGCAACTTTGGCGGCAACGCCGGTTTACGCCGCCGCGTGAACAACCACACGAGTAGACCGAGAAGCGACAGCGCGACGAATACCATCACAAAAACCAGCCAGGGCGAAATCAATGAATAATCCACCGGCGGCGCAATGTCGTGGAACTCTGCGGCAGCCAAGAAACCAATGGAGTAGTAGAGTAATGGAGTATTGGGGGATGAATTCATATCATTACTCCAGCACTCCATTGCTCCATCTCTCTTCCGCTTTTACTCATCGAACACCAAACCGTCGCTCGCGTTGTTTGAAAAACGAGCGCAGCGGCGGCAAATAATCCTTTCCTGTTTGCAGCGCGATCGCGTCGATATTGTTTCGCCGGAGCGTGCGCGAAAGTTCTGTTTCCTGCCCATCGACCAGATCAGTAAACGAAGACCGCGTTCTGCGGTCAGCAGTGTTGATCTCGATTTGCTCCCCGGTCTCAGCATCCTCCAATGTAATGATGCCGATGTTCGGCAATACCTTTTCTCGTTCATCATGAATATGGATGGCCACAAAATCGTGCCGTCGCCCGCTCACTGCCAGCGCTCGCGAAAAATCGGGTGCTTGAAAATCCGAGATGAAAAACACAACCGCCCGCCGCGTGACGATTTTATTCAGGTAATCGAGCGCCAGCGCTGGTTCTGTGCCGCGTCCCTGCGGTTCGAAAAACAGAATCTCGCGGATGAGCCGCAGGGTATGGGACCGGCCCTTTTTTGGAGGAATAAAAAGCTCAACGCGATCGGTGAAGAGAATGAGGCCGACCTTGTCATTGTTTCTGATCGCGCTGAAGGCGAGCAAACAGGCAACTTCTGCTGCTAACTCGCGCTTGGATTGTATTGTGCTGCCAAAATTTCCCGAAGCGCTAACATCGACAACCAGCATCACGGTTAGCTCACGTTCTTCAGTAAATTTTTTCACAAACGCGGTGCCCAGGCGCGCGGTCACGTTCCAATCAATCGCGCGAATTTCGTCGCCTGGCTGGTATTCCCGCACGTCCTCAAAATTCATTCCACGGCCTTTGAAGACGCTGTGGTAATCGCCGGCGAAAGCCGTCTCGACTAGACCACGCGTTTTGATTTCCAGGGTCCTGATTTTTTTGAGAATCTCCGATGCGTCCATGTGTGAATAGTGATCAGTGATCGGTGAATGGTTAGAAGAATTCCGAGAACGAGTGCTCAGTAAGCATCTCAGGTTGTTCTTCAACGCGGTTCGCATCTGACCGGTAATCCGTCGACGCAGCGTATTTACAGAAATCGTCTGCGCGATCGATCATACGCGAGAGCATCCCGCCGATTGCTTGATAACGATTATCGAGTTCCTGAAAATCCTCCTTTAGGACGTATCCGTCATCAAGCGCATCATCTAACCACGATTGCGTTTCGTTCGCTTCCCCGAGCGCTTCGTCAACCTTGTTGATGAACGCGGCTTTGTAGCGCCGGCGCGCCCACGCTTCGGCGATCATTGCTTTGACAGCTCGCGAGCTCCTTCTGATTTGATCTGTCAACGCATAACGCTCTTCGCGCGGAAAGGTTTTGGTCACCGTAAAAATCCGCAAGGCAGCCTCGCGCGCAGCTTGATAAACCTTCAAGTCACGAAACGATTTCGCAGCTGCCATACGATTCACCAGTCACTGATCACCGTTCACTCGGGGCTCAGGGAACCGGCAGCCCTGCAAAAATCCGCTCGATGATGGTTTCGCTGGTGACCGCTTCCGCCTCGGCTTCGTAGCTCACGATGATGCGATGTCGCAATACGTCAGGGCCGATGCTTTTCACATCTTGCGGTGTGACGTATCCGCGGCCGTTAAGGAACGCGTGGGCGCGTGCGCCTAGTGCGAGATAAATCGTCGCACGTGGGGATGCTCCGTAACGAATCAGTCCTTCGAGCCGCAAACTATATGACGCAGGCTCGCGCGTCGCCCAGACAACGTCCACAATGTAGTCCTTTACCCGATCATCGATATAAATGCTGTTGACCACGTCGCGTGCGGCGATGATTTGTTTTGGGTCAATCACCGGATCCACTCGCAAATCCGGCGCCGAGGTCGCCATTAAGTCCAGAATGTTTCGCTCCTCAGATTTTTGGGGATAACCGATATTCAATTTGAACATGAACCGATCGAGCTGCGCTTCGGGCAGCTGGTAAGTCCCTTCTTGTTCGATCGGGTTTTGAGTTGCCAGCACAAGAAACGGATCGGAGAGCGGATAGGTTTGTTCGCCAATTGTGACCTGCCGTTCCTGCATCGCTTCCAGCAACGCGCTCTGTACTTTGGCCGGCGCGCGATTGATTTCGTCGGCGAGAATTAGGTTTGAAAAAATCGGGCCTAGCTTCGTCGTAAACTCACCGGTCCGTGGATTGTAGATAAGAGTGCCGATCAAATCCGCAGGCAAAAGATCTGGCGTGAATTGCAATCTTTGGAAACCGGTCTGGATACATGCGGCCATGGTTTTCACTGTGAGCGTTTTGGCCAATCCGGGAACGCCCTCGAGCAGGAGGTGACCATTGGCCAGCAGCCC
>QHNF01000168.1:6627-9836 GCA_003218345.1 Verrucomicrobiota bacterium
ATTGGCCCAACTCCCGCACTTCCTGCGTAATTTCCTGCGTCGATTTCATACGGTCTGGTCAGACACGCAGGACAACAAGAATGTTCGATCAAACCTGGCTCAACCTTCTCGGCTGCTGATTATTTCGCTTGGATTTCCCGTTCTATGAATAGCAACTCTAGCCAACAGCGATTCGCCAGCAGAGCCAAGATGATTTAGAGCAAGACCCAAGGTCCTGTGACCTGCGAGAAACATGCTAAAAGTTGGGTCGACAATGTCAATTTTCAAGCCGTGGCACCTGGTGATATTGATGGTCGCACTTGCCGGCCTGGCAATGTCGATGCTGGCATGGATCGCGTGGCACGATCCGGCAATTAATTTTTTGCCGCGCGATCGACGGGCAGAATGGATCGTCTTTCCTGCCGCGGTGGATGCGCACGCGCATTGGTTTGCCAGCCTAGATACAACATTCCGGAGCGAGTTTGTTTTGATGAACCAGCCGCCCACGGCGCGTTTGATTGTTAGAGGAATGCGACGCGTCGAAGTGCGCGTTTGATTGTTCGCGGAATGCGACGCGTCGAAGTGAAAATTAATGGCTCCCCCCTTCGCTTTCCGCTGAATCGCAATTGGAAAGAAATCGCGAGCATCGACGTGGCCGAACAGTTGCACGCTGGTACGAACCTTGTAGAGGCGCGCATCTTTAATCACAACGGACCACCGGCGCTCTGGCTCAGTTTGACCACTGATCAGCTGAGCTTGCACAGCGATCAAAGTTGGGAAGTCTCGTTTGCTGGTTCTTCCAGGCGTTATGCCGCACTCGCCTCGGCGGCCAAAACTCCCAGGCCCGGTAATTCCACTGCTGGGGCCGAACGCACGTTTGGTGTGGTGAAAAACATTTGGCCGTTCTGGATTGTTCTTATTGCAATCGCCTCAGTAGGCGCGTTTCTCTGGCACGCCAATTTCAAGCAGTTCAGGGCGCGTCGCCTGGAGCAAATCTTGCTCTTCGTATTTGCCGGCCTGTGGTTGCTGTTATTCTGGAATAACGCGCGGCTGTTGCCATTCCACGCCGGGTTCGATTCAAAGGAGCATCTCAAGTACATCAACTACGTCCAAGAACATCGGGCGCTGCCATTGCCGACAGAAGGTTGGGAAATGTATCAGCCGCCGCTGTATTATTTGGTGGCCGCGGCAAGCCTTTCAGCATGTAAACTGTCAATCAACGATTCGACGTCGATCCTGGTACTGCGCTTGATCGGAGCATTCTTGGGCATTGCTCAATTTGTTTTTGTTTTTTTGACTTTGCGGCTCCTGTTTCCCGTGCGAACCGCGGTCGTCGGCCTTTTGCTGGCAGCATTTCTGCCGATGCATTTGTATCTCGCGCACTATGTGACGAACGAAATGCTGACCGCGGCTTTAGCGACAGCAGCGCTTTATCTCTGTTTGCGTCTACTAAGGAGCGAGACGACGCGCGCATTGCAATTTGCCTGGCTCGGATTGGCCGTAGGCGCTGCAATGTTAACGAAAGCGACCGCAATTTTGTTACTGCCAGTCGTCGTTGCGGCAATCGCAGGGAAGCTCGCTTGCGCGCGAGTGCCAACCGCAATCTGGTTGCGCAATATCGGCCTCCTGCTCGCCATTTGTTTCGCCGTGTGCGGCTGGCATTACGCGCGCATCTGGTTGAGGTTCGGCACTCCGCTGCTCGGCAACTGGGATGTGATAAGCGGGTTCACGTGGTGGCAGGACCCAGGTTATCACACCGCGTCTGACTACCTCCGGTTCGGCCGTTCGTTAGTCAATCCATTCTTCAGCGGCTTCGCCGGATTTGCCGACGGAATCTATTCAACCTTATGGGGCGACGGATTGTGCGGTGGTTCGTCGAGCTTAACCGTCGCCTGGAACGAGCGACCGATGGTTGCCGGTTATTGGTGGGCGCTGATTCCGACGGCGCTGATTTTCGTCGGCGCAGGCGTCGCGATTGTTCAATTTATTCGAAGACCTTCGAGCGAATTTTTCCTGTTACTCGGTTTCTCCGCAGTCCTTGTACTTGGCGTGATTTTTATGACGCTAAAAGTTCCCTCCTACGCACAAGCGAAAGCGTTCTACGGATTGTCGGCACTCACGCCGCTTTGTTTCTTTGGCGCGCTTGGTTGGGAAACGCTGACACCTGGGGGCGCGCGTTTGCGGTTTGTTCTTGGTGTGCTCGTCTTGGTTTGGGCGATGAACAGTTTGGCCACGCACTGGATTGTTCCTTCGGTGTCGCAGCATCTGTATGCTGTGAAAGCTTTAGGTGTCCAAGGCAAAATGGACCGCGCCGAAGCCGAAGCAGCCAAGGCCGTGGAAGCCGATCCATCCAACGCAGCCGCGCGAGGCTTTCATGCGTTGAGCTTGAGCGAGCTAGGCCAAGACGAGGACGCCATCAAGGAAGCCGAGCGCGCGATTAAATTGAGCTCGGCGGACTCTGCTGCACACCTGCAATTGGCCATTTCGGCAAAGCGGAGTGACACCGAGCGTGCAATCGCAGAAGCGCGCCGCGCCATCGAACTCGGTCCGGAAAATTCCTCGGCATACCAGCTCCTGATGAATTGTCTTTTCGAATCGCACCGCTACAACGAAGCGAGTGATCTCGGACGCGAATGGTTGACAGTGTCGCCCTATGATGTGGCTGCTCATTCCGCGTTAGGTTCGGCTATGGCCGAAAACGGCGATCTACCATCGGCGGCGCAGCACCTCGGGTACGTGATGATGTTACGACCGGAACTCGAACAAGCGCATGCGAACCTGCGGCAGATCCTGCTGTCATTGGCCAAGGAGCCGGATGGATCGCAGCGACTCCGAGACATCGCAGCACATGCACCGGATTCGCCACGGATGCTGGACGAATTGGCGTGGTTGCTTGCAACGTGTCCCGATTCGAGCTCGCGCGACGGGACCGAGGCGGTTCACCTCGCTGAGCGCGCTTGCGTTCTGACTCAGCGTAAAGTCCCGGCTCTTCTCGACACGCTGGCTGCGGCTTACGCCGAGGCGGCAGACTTTCCGCGTGCAATCAGCGCTGCCGAAGAAGCGCTCAACCGCGCTCATTCCTCCGGCGACAGCGATGCCATCAAGCTGAGTGAAAACATTCTTGCATCGCTTCGGGAAAATCTTCCCTATCGCGCGGAGCCGGAGTGATGGCTCATCCGTCAGGGTAGTGGCGACTCTATCACCGCCAAATCGCAGATTGGTTTTGTTTA
>QHNF01000124.1 GCA_003218345.1 Verrucomicrobiota bacterium
CTGGGAATCATTCTTGGAGTGATTGGTGGCGATTTGCTCGCTGCATGGCTGAAAGTGGATATTATTTTTCCCTTCGGCTGGGCGGTTGCCGGGCTGCTCGTCTGCTCGGCAATTGGAATTGGCTTCGGCCTTTACCCGGCCTACCGGGCAGCCAACCTCGACCCAATCGAGGCACTGCGTTACGAATAATGTGCTGGTAGGGTCGGCGCGCTGCGGCAACCCGACGCCTAATCCTAATCCAAGCCGAGCGCTTTGAATGTGGCATCGACCTGCTGGAAGTGGATATCGAGTGAGCAAAGCCGATCGATTTCAGCCGCGGAAAGTCGGGTAGTGATTTCCGATTCGCGTTTTGCATTTTCAGCAAAAGTCCCCTCGCCTTTCCAAGTTCTCATGGCGGCGCGTTGCACCGCTTCGTACGCGGTCTTGCGTTCTGCGCCTGCGCGCGTCAGGGCCAGCAAAATCGATTGGCTGAAATAGAGACCTTTCGTGAGCGCTAGATTCTGCGCCATCCGCTCCGGATAGACCTGCAACTTTTCGACGATCTCTCGCAATTTCGTGAGCATGTAATCAAGAAGAATGCATGAATCAGGCAGAATGATCCTTTCGGCACTTGAGTGGCTGATATCGCGTTCGTGCCAGAGAGCCACGTTCTCCAACGCCACGACTGCATTGCCCCGAATCACCCGCGCCAGGCCGCTCAAACGCTCACTGGTAATTGGATTGCGCTTGTGTGGCATCGCCGAGCTGCCTTTTTGGCCTTCGCCGAAAAATTCTTCTACTTCCAGGACTTCTGTCCGCTGGAGGTGACGGAATTCGGTCGCCCAGCGGTCGATGCTCGAAGCAATAACGGCAAGCGTCGTAATAAATTCCGCATGGCGGTCCCGCTGAACGATTTGTGTGGAGAGCGTTGCCGGTTTTAAACCTAGCTTTTCACAAACTGCTCGCTCGACTCTTGGATCTAGATGGGCGTGGGTGCCAACGGCCCCGCTTATCTTGCCAACGCGAATGCGATCGCGTGTTTGGGTCAAACGCTCTTCCGCGCGCCCGAACTCGTCGAACATGAGCGCAAGCTTTAAGCCAAAGGTGATCGGCTCCGCATGCACGCCATGGCTGCGGCCAATCATCGGAGTCATTTTGAATCGACGCGCCTGCTCCCCAATTGTCACGCGCAACGCCTCGACGTCATCGAGAAGAATTTTGCAGGACTCTGTCAGTTGTACAGCGAGCGTTGTGTCCAGGATATCGGACGAAGTTAATCCCTGATGAATCCAGCGCGCTGCTGGTCCGACCGACCCGGCAACGTTTTCGAGAAAAGCAATAACGTCGTGATTCGTTCGCTTTTCGATCTCCAAGATCTCAGGAATGGAGAAACCCGCTCGCTTGCGAATTTCCGCCGCATCCTTCTGTGGGATCTGGCCCAGCTCTGCCATCGCCTCGCAGGCAAGCACCTCAATCTCCAGCCAAATTTGGAACTTCCGCTCATCCGACCAGATTTTGCTCATTTCTGGCCGAGAATAACGATTGATCACTCGCGCAACATAAAAGCAGCTTGCCTGAGCGAAAAGCGTTTTGTTGATAACGCCAAACACCTGCGAACTGCGCGTGCTATAGCGTGCGTTGTCGTCAGCGCACCGGCTCTTGGCGCAACAACCGTAAGTCCGCTGACACAGTCGGACTCTACACCACTACGAGAGAAGCGACCCGCGCGTCGCTTAACAAACGCGGGCGCGCAGGAAACGCCCGTTGTCGTGCAAACGCACTCGGCCGCTGGCCAGAAGGTCCGCGACTGTTGCGATCGTCTCTTTGTTGCTGCTGGTGCAGGAGCTTACCGCAAGGATCAGATCACCGAGCGAAAGCCTGGTGCGCGGTTTTAAAATTTGGCGATTTCTTTTCATGTGCTGCCCATTCCGAGTGTACGCAGGTTTGATGCCATCAGCGGTTGTGAATAGTTCGTCCATGCTCCCGAGTGGAGTTATCCCTTTGTTGTGCACTTTAGGACTGACCGTTGAGCGACACTTTTGTTCAATTTTCAAACACAAATGTGATGGCCGCGGGACTAGGCAACAGTCGCAATCCGACTGGAGAGCGCACGCGGCCCCGAGTGCTGCGATTAGCGCAATGCCATCCATTGATGTAGCCACGAAATTTCGGCGAGGGCGGTGAAGCGAGCGGACTACGCGCTGGAGCGCGGCTTCATAATTCGCAGAGTCAACATGTAAATAGCCGCGAACAGAGTGATCACCAGCAATATTCCGCGCGACTGTCCATGGATGAAACGGACCAGCGCCTCGGGACTTGTCAGAAGTTCGGGTTCCATGCGAAACGCCTTGTCGCCAAGATAGGCTAGTATCCAACACCAAAGCGCCGACCCAGCGAGCGTAACAAAACTGAATAGCCCAAAATTCATCCGAACGATCCCTGCGGGAATCGAGATCAAATGGCGAATAACTGGAAGCAGCCGCGCAAAAAAAACTCCGCCAGCTTCGTAGCGAACCAGCCAATGCTCGGCCTGTTCCAGCTTTTTGGGACTAAGAAGAACGAAGCGGCCATATTTTACGATCAACGGGCGGCCGATTAGTCGCGACGCCCAATACGTGATGGCTGAGCCCAGATACGATCCGAGCGTACCGGCCAGCACCACACCCCCGAAACTGAGTTTTCCCTGGGCGGCCAGAAATGCAGCCGGTGGAATGACGATCTCGCTGGGGACCGGAAAGATCGAACTCTCCATTGCCATTAACACGACGATCCCGACGTAGCCGCCGCTGAGCACCCAGCCGAACCAAATTTCAAGAAGATGATGCATATTGTCATTCCGAGCGAAGTCGAGGAATCTCTCGATGTCGAGCTGCGATCACTTCGCCGTAGTTCAATCCAAAATCCAAAATCCGCAATCTCAAACTGACATGTCGATCTACCGGCGCGTTCTCCGTTACTACCGGCCGTTTCTCGGACAAACGATCCTCGGATTGCTTCTGTCGCTCTTGGGGATTGGTCTGAACCTGCTTAAGCCGTGGCCCTTCAAAATTATCGTCGACGATTTCTTGCGAGCAGGCCCAGCGGCGATACGCAGCGACTGGCGCATCTGGATTCTCCTGCTGTGTCTGGCATTGGTCGTCATCCAGCTTCTTTGGGGAATCATCAACTGGATCACAAATTATCTGTTCGTAAAAATCGGGCTACAGGCGTTGCTCAAGTTGCGCACCGACCTGTATTCGTATCTGCAATCGCTCTCGCTCAAATACCACGACGCGCGGCGTTCGAGTGATTCCAGTTTCCGTGTTGCTTACGACTCACAATCGATTCAGACGATCTACAACAAAGGCTTCACGAACATCTTCGGGTCGATAATCACGCTGATCGGGACGTTCGTCATAATGCTGCAACTGGATTGGCAGCTCACGCTCGTTTCGCTTGCAATTGTTCCTTTGGTTGTCGGCGCCATTTATCTCTTTGCACATCGGATCCGCCGTGAATCGACGTCCATTCAGGAACAGGAAAGCGCCGTGCTCGCGCAAGCGCAGGAAGGTCTGAGCTCGATTCGGATGGTGCACGCATTTGGGCGCGAGGAATTTGAAGTGCGCCAATTCCAGCAGCAAGCCCGCCAAAGTTTGCAAGCGAATCTTCGGCTCACTCTGACGAACGTTAACAGCGCCCTTGTGATCAGCACCTTGATGGTAGTCGGCACGGCGGTGATGTACTACATCGGCACGCTCCACGTTCTCGCTGGTACGCTCACGCTTGGATCGCTTCTGGTCTTTAGCGCATATCTGTTAATGCTTTATCAACCGCTGGAGTCGCTTACTTACACAGCTTGGGCAATGGAAGGCGCTACCGCGGGCGCGAAACGCTGCTTCGAAGTCTTGGACCGACAGGATGACGTAGTTGATTCGCCTAATGCGATTGCGATTTCATCCGCCGATGGCGCTATTGCATTCAAGGCAGTAAATTTCGGTTATGCGCAAGATCGACCGGTATTGCGCGACGTTGATCTTTGCATTCAACCAAATCAAATCGTCGGGCTTGCAGGCGGCACCGGGGCTGGCAAGAGCACACTGCTCAGTTTGGTGCCGCGCTTTTATGACCCTACGACAGGATCGATCACAATTGATGGCCGGGATGTCCGCGAGGTCACA
>QHNF01000125.1 GCA_003218345.1 Verrucomicrobiota bacterium
GGAACGATGTTCGCGTTCACGACCGGCAGGCTGAGGAGAAATTGCTCGGTGGTAATCTCACCTGATTTGGTGATGTTTTCGCGGTTGTAGGTGTCAACGGGGTTCGGGCCGACTGTTTCTGCCGTCGGAATGTTCGAACCCGTTACGATGACGCGCTCGGCTTCCGCAGCGGCCGGCGCCGGAGTAGCACCCGGCGGTGGCGGCGGTGGGGGATTCTGCGCAAATGCGTTTGATGCGATAATGAGAGGGATTCCGGCGCAGGCTGCGAGAGTCATGCGCAGGGATCCGAACTTAGCAAGTCCGGTACTGGTCATAGTTTCTCCTTTGGTTAAATTAGCCTTACGGCACGGGATTAAGAAAAATTTCACAGGCTGGCAAGACTATTTTTCACTTTTTCAAAAATATTTTTGAGCAGTCGGCCCCCATTGCCGCTGACTAGCACGTGCTCTTCGCTAGAATCCGTTTTCAGTGACGGGTTGAAGTGTGGATGCGGATGGTAGCATCGTCGGGAGCCAGACCTGCATTTCCAATATGGATATTGTTGCTGCCGCCGGCCAGCTCCCGGCCAGCGAAAACGCCCTAAAGCAACATAATTGGAGCCGCTGTGGTTCAGTTACCGAGCGCATTCTCACCGATGGCCGTGTTGTTGGAGCCGTCTGTATTATTAAAGAGCACACCCCGCCGACGGGCGCCTTATCCGAAAAAGTGGGTGCGCGGCTGCGCGGACTAATGAGTTGAAAACAAAAAATATGGCTACGGCGCTGCCCGCGTCGCCCCGTGCGTCGTTTCGGCGAAGTTAGTCTTTGCCGGAACTTATTTTATTTGGTCGTCGCGTTCCGGTAGACAGTCATCGGGCTCGCGGTGGTCGGAATCGCGCTAACCCTGTCACAAGGCATAGGAATACCGGAAGCTGTAGTGAGCGTGTAGCACATTTTCTTCGCGGTCTTCATGACCCGCTGTGGCTGTGTCGAGAGCACTATGTTCTTGCTCGGATCAGCAGCAAATGCCGATGCGCAAAATACGACCGCGAGCACGACACTTGCGTATCGAACCGACGAACCGCACAGGCGACTAAACCTGTTTCCTATTTTCATGCCACGATCATGATTCCGTTTCGAATTTTGCGCAAGCTTATTTAGAGGCTATGCAAGACAAAGAAACGACACTTTCAGCGTTGCGAATCCATCCGTCCAAAAATGTTCTGGGCGAAGCCCGAGGCGGCCTTTCGCAACAGGTTTAGGGCTGCGGGACCTTTGTGGCGTCGGGGCTTCGGCGAACCAGCGTGGGAGCAAAACAAAAAGCTGCCACGCGGTGAAGCGTGACGGCTCATCGCGAAAGTAAGGCTGCGCCCCATGCGCGCGTCGAATCTAACAGACTCCCGAAGCGGCGACTTGACGAGGAGATCGCGGCGCGGGTGTTAACCTGGGCCTGCCCATTGGCCTCCGACTGCTACACCGACGCCGCCTGCACTTTCAATGTCTTTTTTCCTTGCTGATAAGTCTTGGCATCGTGATAATTTTCGCACGCCGTCGCGGGGGTATAGCTCAGCTGGTAGAGCGTCTCGTTCGCAATGAGAAGGCCAGGGGTTCGAATCCCCTTACCTCCACAAGTTCGCGCAGGCGAAATCGATCGAACTTGCGTCTCCCACATTGAACCGTTAGCCAGTTTTGATCGGGTGCCGGTCTCGATAATACGAGCGATGCGAAAGAACGATTGCGGCAGACGCTTTCGCGTTTAAGGTGCGCTCTCCAATTCTTAGCATGCTTCAGACGTTTCTAGCCCAGGCTCAAACCGCGGCTCCTCAATCGGTGCCGGGCGGCGGCATTGGTTCATTTTTTGTGCCGTTGATTTTCATTTTCGTCATCATGTATTTTGTGATGATCCGACCGCAGAAAAAGCGCCAGCAACAACAACAGCAACTGATCTCGAGTCTAAAGACGGGCGACCGGGTAGTGACCAACGCGGGCATTCACGGGCTTATTTCGAATGTAAAAGAGAGCACCGTGCTCGTGAAAGTAGCCGACAACGTAAAGATCGAGATGGACAAATCGGCTATTACCAATGTGCTGAAAGAGAGTTGAATCGTTGAATCGTTAAATCGAAATGACTCCCGCGCTTACATTTTTCATCGGCTTGAGCATGCTGATTCTGTTCGGGTGGTATTTCGCCACGGAGCAGGGGCTGCGGAAACGCCTGCTGGCTACCACGCTGGTGCTGTTGCTTGTCATTTTCAGTATTGTCACGATCTGGCCCCCGCAGAAAAAGATCGCGCTTGGCCTCGATATTCAAGGCGGCACTTCCTTTCTCATCCGGCTCGTGCCTGGCGACAAGCCGATCACCAAGGGAATGCTTGACCAGGCAGTCGAGGTGATTCGCAAGCGTATTGACGTTTTTGGAGTGAGCGAACCAATCATCAGCCCGGTCGCTGGCGATCGGATTTTGGTCCAGATTCCTGGACTTGACACTGCAAAGATTCAGGAAGCGCGCGATCAACTCTCGCGGGTGGCGAGACTCGAGTTCCGTCTGGTGTATCCCGATAACGGCGAGCGATTGCGCGAAATCGACGCAGGAAAACAGGTAATTCCGCCAGAGTATCGGATCGAAACTTATAAGTTACACCCGGCTGAGGGAGAAAAACCGATCGAAGAACGGTTGCTGGTGAAAAAGAAAGCCGACTTATCCGGCGATCGCGTTTCGAGTGCGGGCGCTTCTTATGAAAAGGACGGCTGGGTAGTTCATTTGCGGTTCGACAGCGAAGGCGCCAAGCAATTTGGCAACATCACGGCTGCGAACGTTCATCATCGCTTCGCGATTGTGCTTGATGGAGTCATCCAATCTGCGCCTGTGATTCAAGATGCAATCTATGGTGGCGACGCACAAATCACGGGAAGATTTACTGAGGAAGAGGCGCGTGGGTTGGCGAGCGTGCTCGAGAACCCGCTGCAAACACCGGTGAGCATTGAGGAAGAGCGCTCCGTCTCGCCTACTCTCGGGCTGGATTCAATTCGAGCCAGCATTCTTGCCGGCTTGGTTGGACTCGCCATCACACTGGTTTGCGTAGCCATTTACTACAAGGTTCCCGGTCTCGTCGCGAACCTCGCGCTGATCATCAATCTCATTCTGCTCATCGGCGCGCTGACGATGTTCCACTTCGTCCTCACATTGCCGGGCATTGCCGGCATTATCCTGACGATTGGCCTTTCAGTGGACGCAAACGTGCTCATTTACGAGCGATTGCGCGAAGAAATGGCGCTCGGAAAATCGCTTAAGGTGGCGCTAAAAACGGCTTACGAGAAAGCTTTCAGCTCCATTTTCGACGCTAACGTAACGACGCTGATCACCGCGGCGATTTTGTTTTGGAAGGCGAGCGGCCCGGTGAAAGGGTTCGCCATATCACTTACGCTCGGCATTTTGGCCTCGCTGTTTACGGCTCTCATCGTTGGCCGAAACTGTCTTGGCTGGTTTGTCGATACCGGGCGGCTGAAGCGTATCTCGATGTTGCATTTGATTTCAGCCCAGAACATTAATTTCCTCGGCAAAGGCTTTATCGCGTGCATGTGCTCGCTTGCGCTGCTCCTCGCAGGCGCATTCGCCTTTTACGAGCGCGGCGACCGTAACTTTGGTGTCGATTTTCGCGGTGGCGACCTGATCACGTTAAGCGCGCCGGGCAAGATCGATATCGGACAGGTGCGCGATGCGCTCAAGCCAATCGGATTTGCCGATGCATCAATTCAGGAATCCACGCAGGTCGGCAAGAGTTACATCACCGTCCGCACTCCGTTGAACACCAGCGACAAAGTGGAAAAGCAAATCATGCAGACACTCCCAAGCGTTGGTTTTAAGGTGGAGGGCTCTGAACGCGTCGGTGCGCTCGTTGGCGGTGAGCTGGCAAAAAGTTCGCTAATCGCGCTCGGCCTCGGCATTCTAGGCATCTTGATTTTCGTAACGTTCCGCTTTGAACTTTCTTTTGCGGTAGGCGCGATTGTCGCTCTCTTGCACGACGTGCTTATGACTGTAGGTGTGTTCGCGCTCCTTGGCCGCGAGCTCACGCTGACAATGGTCGGCGCAGTGCTGACCATCGCTGGCTATTCCATTAACGACACGATTGTCGTTTACGATCGGATCCGCGAAGGCCTGGCTAGCGGTCGGCGCGGGACGATTGAGGAAATCATGAACTCAAGCATCAACCAGACGCTGAGCCGCACTATTCTTACGAGCACGGTCACGCTTATCCCGATTCTTTGTCTGTTTTTCTTTGGCGGCGCGGTGCTGCGCGACTTTTCTCTCGCGATTATCATCGGCGTGGTTGTAGGCACCTACTCATCGATCTTTATCGCATCACCGATCGTCCTGTGGTGGACCCGTGCCCGCGGCGGCACCACTAGCGCCTTGCGACGCGAGGTCACCGAAAAAGCG
>QHNF01000159.1 GCA_003218345.1 Verrucomicrobiota bacterium
CCTTCTTCCTTGACGGTGCTCTGGCAGAATTGGCGACAATATTCGGGCGCTGCGTTATCGTACCCGTTGGCTGATTAATGTGCACGGTTTCGTTTCTCCCAAGAGCGTAGGGGTTTTGTCTTGCGATGAATCGCGACGAAAAACGGACGCGATCGATCGCCCTTCCGCCGTCAGTTATCGATTTCGCAACGTGTCGCGCTGTCTTTCCGCGCGAACCCAAAGGCGGCAGGTGGATCGCGATAAATGATGCCGGCGTTTGTCTCGCATTGATTAACTGGCACCCGCGCCACACGCGAGCCTGCTGACGATATCGCTAGTCGCGGACAAGTCGTTGGCGCGCTCGAGGAAAAACGCAGCGCCAATGAGTTCGCTACTGGCGTAATGACATTCCCTTTGCGCAAGCTGCGTCCCTTCCGATTGATTGCGATCCTGCCGTCGGAAAGACGCGTGACCAAATGGCGGTGGAACCTTGAGTGGTTGACCACGCGTGATCACAAATGGCAACGGCAGCATTGGTTCTCGTCGGGTTTCGACGAGCCCCGTGCAGAACTTGAGCGAAAGTGCGTGTGCGACGCAGCGCAAGATGGCCAATCGCCCGCAAACCTCGGATGGCTGCGGCAACTGCACTGTTCGCACGCGCCGAAACGTGGGCCATTCTCGATCTGTATGCATCGTGCCGATGCGACGACCGTCAGCTACACAGAGATCACTGTTTCCGGACAGCGCGCGACGATGCGCTATAAACCGGGGGCTTGCTGTTCCAATGGAGCGATGGTCACGAGAACGATTTCGCTCGCGCGTTGATTGTAAGCTTGCCTACGCTATCGCGACAAATCGAAGCACAGCTATGCAAGACATAACACGCTCCGTTTTTCTGCCGGTCGTTATCGGTACGCCGCGGCAAGGCCGGCTGACCGAGCCTGCCGCCAATTTCGTTTTCGGCGAAGTATCAAAACGCGGCGATATCGAAACCGAATTGATCGACATCCGGAAAATTCCCATCCGCATGGACGACGCCGGTGAAGCGCTTAAGAACACGCAGTTCTCGGCCACGGTCGCACGAGCCGACGGTCTTATCCTCGTCGTCCCGGAATACAATCACAGTTTCCCAGGTTTGCTGAAACATGTGCTCGATACAAACCTGAACGAATACATCCACAAAGCGGTCGGCGTTTGCGGCGTTTCAGCGGGTCCATTCGGTGGCGCGCGCATGATCCAGAGTTTATTGCCCGTGCTGCGCGAGCTCGGCTTAGTCGCAATTTTCTCGGACGTCTATTTCGGTACAGCAGGAAAGCTTTTTTATCCGGCCACCGGCAAAATCACCGACCAGGCCTACGTTGGTCGCGTAGGAAAATTTCTTGACGAACTCGTCTGGATGGCGCGTGCGCTTCGGCATGCACGTGAGAATCTGTAGAGTCGCCTCTTGTAACGATGAACCTTTGACCACGCCGGGGATATTTGAATTCCACCTCAGCGACAGGCCCTCTGTCCTGATCTTATAATCCGGACCTTCAGACCAAGAGTAGCCAACACATAGGCACCTTTCTTGCCAGGCTCATACCTCCGTTGGATCGAACCGAGCACGCAACGGCCGAATCCAACGTGCAAACAGACTCTCGCCTCGTTCGCGCTGCCTAGCGATGAGTCATTCGAATGGATTCGTTATCGCAACAAAGCCAGCACGCCGGGAGCCGGTGCGACGAACCTGCAACATCCGCCGAGTCGATGACGCATTAAGAAGAGCGTACGAGAAGTACGATAGATCAGCAGAAATCAAACGGCTGCTGCACCTCCCTCTTCGATGATTTAGAGGACCACCACTGCAACACGAAACCTTGTGTTTCTTGATGAGACTTAAGTTGGCACGACTTCCTGCCGCTTATGATGGTGCGCGATACAGGGTTCGAACCTGTGACCCCTACCGTGTCAAGGTAGTGCTCTACCACTGAGCTAACCGCGCGCCTGAATCAGAAGTGATAAGTGATCGGTGATCCGTGACCAGTCAAGGTACGGTTAAATGATTCGCGAGGGAAATTGTGATAAAAAATTGATGGCGGTTCCACTGATCGCTGGACAATTAAGAACCGCGGGACGACTGTTCGCACCTCGTGAGTGCATTGTTTTTTAAGCGTTTTCTGCAACGGCCATTTCAAGTCGCCTCAATCGTTCCCAGCTCGAAAGCGCTCGTGGAGCGCGTCGCCAGCAAGATCGATTTTGGCCAATCGCGTGTAATCGCGGAGTATGGCCCGGGTGAAGGCGTTCACTCACGCGAGATCGCGCGCAGGATGAGCGCGGATTCGCATTTGCTCCTGTTTGAGCTCGATGCGGCGTTCTCACGTGATCTGAAACGACAATTTGCGGGAGATCAGCGAGTGCATGTGATCCATAGCGACGCAGCCCGTTTGCCGCATGAGTTGGAACAGCGCGGCATCGGCTATTGCGATTACATTCTTTCAGGGATTCCATTCAGCATCCTTAAGATCGACAAGAAACGCGCCCTTTTGCAAAAGACCCATGATGCGCTCGCGCCGGGCGGCAGTTTCATCATTTATCAAGTCACCAATGAACTGAAGCAGCACGCCACGCTCTTCGAACACGCAGAGTCGGAGTACTTCCTGCAAAATATACCCCCCATGTTCATCACTGTTTTTCAGAAGGTGCAACCGCTCAATGGCCGCGAACGCCGCGTCGCACAACCGGCGCGTTTTAGCGTCAGCGCGCATCGTTCGGCATGACGGACAAGCCGCCGACGCGGATAGAAAAAGATTCGATGGGCGAAATGTCGTTGCCGGCATCTGCGCTCCACGGCGCTTCTACCCATCGCGCGGTAATGAACTTCCCAGTGAGCGGTTACCGGTTTTCACGACCATTCATTCGGGCCTTGGGCTTAATTAAGTGGGCTGCCGCGCAAGCGAATCACGATCTTGGCCTGCTCGATGCGGAACGCTCGGCCTTGATCGTGCAAGCAGCCGAGGAAGTTAGCGAAGGAAAGCTCGACGATCATTTTCCACTGGACATTTTTCAGACCGGTTCAGGTACGAGCACGAACACCAACGCAAACGAGGTAATCGCCAATCGCTGCGCGCAGCTAGCAGGCCAACCGATCGGATCGCGCGAATTGGTTCATCCAAACGACCACGTCAACATGGGCCAGTCGAGCAATGACGTAATCCCTTCCGCCATTCACATCAGCGCGGTGGAACAATTAAAGACGTGCCTCATCCCGGCCCTGGAAAAATTACAGGCCGCGCTGGAGCGCAAAGCGAAAGAATTCTGGGACATAATAAAGATCGGCCGGACCCATTTAATGGATGCGACACCAATCCGGCTTGGGCAGGAATTTTCCGGTTACGCGCAACAGGTTGCCTATGCCAAGGATCGCGCGCAGAGATCAGTTGAAGCCTTACGCGAGCTTGCGCTTGGCGGAACAGCGGTAGGCACAGGTCTGAATCGAGATATCGATCTCCCTAAAAAAATACTGCGGCACCTGGAGCAGCGCACCGGCATCGTCTTTTACGAGGCGAAAAACCATTTCGAAGCGCAGGGTGGCAAAGACGCCGTCGTGGAAGTGAGCGGTCATCTAAAAACGATCGCAGTCAGTTTGTTCAAGATCGCAAACGATATCCGCTGGCTCGGTAGTGGCCCGCGCTGCGGCATTGGCGAGATCCAGCTTCCCGCCATCCAACCGGGCAGCTCCATCATGCCGGGCAAAGTAAACCCAGTGATGTGCGAATCGGTCATGATGGTGTCCGCGGAAGTGATCGGCAACGACACAGCGATTACTTGGGCCGGCGCAAACGGGAACTTCGAATTAAATGTGATGATGCCGGTGATGGCACACGATCTTCTTGAGTCGATCCGACTGCTTGCAAATGTGGTCAATGTTTTCTGCGACAAATGCGTGCGCGGCATTGTTGCAAACGAAGAGCGTTGCCGCGAGTTAATCGAGCTTTCCATGGCGATGGTCACGAGCCTTGCTCCTAAAATTGGTTACGATCGCGCCGCAGAGATTGCGAAGGAGAGCGCGAAAACCGGCCGCACCGTTCGCGAAGTCGCCCGGGAGAAGAAAGTGTTGCCGGAAAAAGAACTGGAGCGGGCGCTCGATCCGGTCAAAATGACCGAGCCAGGCGGCAGGAAATAGCAGGCCTTCTCTTTTCGAGCAC
>QHNF01000039.1 GCA_003218345.1 Verrucomicrobiota bacterium
AATGAAATGGACCAATGGCGATTCGTTCCGGGTCGGGGTAGCGCTACATTATGGGCGCGTAACTTGCGGAAATGTCGGGCTCGACGCTCAGCGCGACGCTACCATCATCGGTGATGCCGTCAACACGGTGTTCCGCTTAGAATCGCAGATGAAAGAACTCAATCAACGGCTGGTTGTTTCGCAAGATTTTCGTGAGCGATTGACTAGCGGCGAAGGGCTGATCGATTTGGGCGAGCGGACATTGAAAGGCAAACGAAAGCCAGTCCGCGTGTACGGTCTGGCTTGAGCGATCTGCGATTGCGGTGCCGGATACTAGATGATTGGCGAGCATGATCGGGTGCTGCTCTGTTTCAAGTCATTGAGTCGGACGCAGAGAGGGAGCGTTGTGTTCGCGTCCCGGGACCGGTAAACTGGCGGGCATTACCTGAACTCGCACGATATGATCTCGCTGGATTACTACGGCATCGAAGAGCTTCTCACGCACGACGAACGCGCAGCGCGTGATGGGGCCAGACGTTTCGTGCAGGAGGAAGTCATGAGCGAGATCGTGTCTTTCCATCGCGCGAGCAAGTTTCCAGAACATCTTACGCCACGCATGGGGGCGTTAGGCTTTTATGCGCCGTACTTGAAAGAGCGCGGCTGCGCTGGTCTTAGCTACACGGCATATGGCCTGATCATGCAAGAGCTCGAACGGGCCGACTCAGGTCTGCGCTCATTGGCGTCGGTGCAAGGTCCGCTTGTCACACACGCGATTCATTCCTTCGCCACGCCGGAGCAACACGCGCGCTGGTTGCCTGGATTGGTATCGGGTAAACTCGTTGGCTGTTTCGCGCTAACAGAGCACGGGCACGGTTCAGATCCCGGCGGGATGGAAACCCGCGCCACGCGCGACGGCGACTATTACGTTTTGAATGGCAGCAAGTGCTGGATCGGCAACGCGTCCATCGCAGACGTGAAGGTGATTTGGGCGAAAGATGACGATGGGCGCGTGGGCGGATTTGTGGTGGAGAAAGACGCACCCGGATTTCGCGCGCAGGACATCGACGGAAAATTCAGTCTGCGGATGTCGCGCACCTCGGAATGCTGGTTCGAAAATTGCCGCATTCCTGCGGAGAACCGTTTGCCAAGCGCAGCGGGGCTCGGCGCGCCATTGTCGTGTCTGTCGCATGCGCGCGCAGGTATTGCATGGGGTGTGATTGGGGCTGCAATTGATTGTTATGAAACGGCGCTGGCTTATGCCAAATCCCGTGACCAATTTGGCCGCCCGATTGCCGGCTTTCAGTTGGTGCAGCAGAAGCTCGTTTGGATGGCGCAGGAGATTACCAAAGCGCAATTGCTGGCGTTGCGTCTCACACGCATGATGGAGATGGGCTCAGCGCGTCCTGCACAGATTTCGCTCGCGAAACGCAACAACGTGTGGATGGCGCTCGAATGCGCGCGCAAGGCGCGCGACATACTCGGCGCCGCAGGCATTACAGATCGCTACTCCGTCATCCGGCATCTCATGAATCTTGAAACCGTCTCCACATACGAAGGCACACACGACATCCACACGTTAGTGGTCGGCCGCGATATTACGGGCATCGATGCCTTTGGCGGGTGACCAGAAAAGTATGTTATCCTGAGCCGCGAAGACGGCGAAGGATCTCACCTACGCGCGAGTGCTTATCGAGAATAATAAGGCGCCATATCAAGGCGTTGTTGAAGGCGTTTAGGCGTTTCGGAAGCGCAGTCGCACATGTGAGATCCCTCGCTCCGCTCGGGATGACAGCGCGGGAAGATTGGATAAGTTGAAGGAGCATTATGAACGAAGTTTACATTCTCGGCGGCGGACGCACCGATTTTAAGCGCAACCTCAAGAAGGAAGGCA
Source organism: Verrucomicrobiota bacterium (assembly GCA_003218345.1). GTDB lineage: Bacteria > Verrucomicrobiota > Verrucomicrobiia > Chthoniobacterales > UBA10450 > Udaeobacter. The sequence continues at coordinate 1,871 of QHNF01000039.1, forward strand.
AGACGATCCGGCACATCATCATTGAAGCCGGCAAAAAGGCGATCGATGACGCGAAGATTGATCCGGCGGAAATTCAGGCCGGCGCGGTTGGCAATTTCAACGCGGGTCAGTTCACCAGACAGTTGCAGCTGGGTGCGTTTATCCCGGAGATCGATCCGAAATTGCGCGGGATCCCAACGATGCACACCGAAGCGGCGTGCGCGTCTGGGGCGCTGTCGGTGCTGCTTGGCGCGGAATGGATCATGGGCGGGTTTTATGACGTTGTGCTCGTCGTTGGCGCCGAACAACAGAAGACAATGTCGTCTCTTGATGGATCCGACGTACTCGGCGCGGCTGCCGATTATCACAATGAAAAGCCGGAGTACGGCGATTTCATGTTTCCCAAATTGTTCGGGCGCATCGCGCAAATTTATATCGAGAAATATGGCGCGACCGAATCGGACCTCGCTCAGGTAGCATGGAAAAATTATGCGCACGCCAAGTTGAATCCGTTCGCGCAAATGCGCGATGCCGATCTCACTCTCGATTGCGCATCGCAAGTTTCCGATGAGAATCCGAGTGTCGCGCCGCCACTGAAAGTTTCCGATTGTTCGCAAATCACCGACGGCGCGGCATCGGTTCTTCTGGTTTCCGGAAAGTATCTAGACAAAATTGGTCGCGATAGAAGCAAGACTGCTCGGCTGTTTGGGTATGGTCATACGACTGATTATTTGCCGCTCGACAAGAAAGATGCGCCAACGTTTTCGATTGCGCGCAAAGCAGCCGAAAAAGCATTCGGCATGGCAAACCTAAGGCCTCGCGACTTGCAAGGTGCCGAGGTGCACGATTGCTTTTCCATTACCGAAATCGTCGCTTACGAAATTCTCGGACTCGCCGAGCCGGGCAAAGGCCTGGAGCTTGTGAAAAGCGGCGCGACGACGTTGCCACAGGTGCGCCCGGAAAGATCGAAAGCGCCTTTCGAGATTCCGGTCAATGCAGGTGGCGGACTCATCGCCGACGGCCATCCCGTGGGCGCAACCGGGGTTCGCCAAGTTTTCGAAGCGTATCAGCAACTCACAGAACAGGCTGGCGCTCGCCAGATCGAAAACGCGAGAAAATTCCTCACGTTCAACATGGGCGGCAGCCTCACGACTTCAGTCGCCATGGTCTGGGGTCGGGATTGAGCTTGTTTGTCGCCCAATTGAATTTGTTGCCCGCAGAAGGCGCAAGTCGTCGCAGATCGCAATGTGAGCGCAAGGCTTGGCGGATATTTCGGCTGAGGTTTAATCAGGAACGACGTACCTTTCTACGTCCGCCGAGTTCATCGCGCACGTTTTCTGAATGTGACCTCGCTCGCAATTGAAGAACTTCCCGCTGTAATAAAAGCGGATGTAGAGGAATACCTCGAGAATCATCCTCGCAGCCCAGCCGCACGGCTCCGCCCAAGAATGGGAATGGCTGGCGACATCTGGCTGGCTTTTATCGGGCCGGAGGTGCGAGATGGCGCCAGTGGACTAGGACAGACGCCACGCGACGCACTGCGAGATTTCAACCGGCACTTCATGGAGCCGCTCATCTCTTCAAATGGCTCCGAACCAGCTTAGCGAGCGTCTTTGAATGTTTCATCCCGCCGTCGCCAGTTTTATCGTCTTCAACAACTTAACGATTTAACGTCTTTACATGAAAGTTCCCTTCACGCTCGGAGAAGTTGGTCACTTTGGTTTAGCTGTGCGCGATCCCAAGAAAAGCGCGAACTGGTTCGAGCGCGCACTTGGATTGCGCAGAGAATTCGATTTTGAAAATGGCGTCGCGCTCGGCAACGACAATGTCACGATCGCGCTGTTCAAAGGAAAGCCGTCACCCGGAACGATTGATCATATGTCGTTTCATCTGCCAAACATGGCGACGCTGCAAAAAGCGCTCGCGCATTTGAAGAGTGTCGGGGCCGACATAGAAGATCCCGGCGACGAAATCGGTCCGGAAGCTCCAGGATCAAAAAACATGGGCCTTTGGTTCCATGATCCCGATGGTTACCGCTGGGAGCTAAGCGTGCTCGGCGGCAAGTAGCTTTGACGCCGCTAGAGACGAAAACCGCGAGCCCGCTCTTTGGCGATCGTCTGCGATCAGAACTCTGCCGTGCGCGGCGCACTTTTCGGTGCCTGCGTTGACACGATATTTAAGGGTCTTAACATTTTTATCCGCAATCAAGATGATCACTTTTGCCTCAGAAAAACGAGACGCAAAAGAGTTCCTCTCGTACGCGCCAGGCTATTGGCCGAACACCGCGCCGGAACTCTGGAACAATTGGAAATGGCAGTTCAAAAACCGGGTCACCTCCCTCGCGCAGCTCGAAAAACATCTCGAGCTTAGCGATGAGGAGCGCAGCGGCGTTTTGCTCTCAGACGACAAACTCGCGCTCGCAATTACGCCACACTTTTTTAACCTTCTGCCGCGAAACAATCCAGAGGACCCGATCCGGCGTCAGGTGATTCCGCGGATCGAGGAGACCTGGACGTCTCCGTACGACATGGCAGATCCGTGTGGCGAAGATTCGCACATGCCAGTGCCCGGATTGGTGCACCGATATCCTGACCGTGTCCTGTTTCTGGTGACGGACCGCTGCGCCAGTTACTGTCGGTATTGCACCCGCAGCAGGGTGGTGAGCGGAGCGGGAGAACAGGAACTGCACACGGATTTCGAGGAAGCCTTTCGCTATCTGGAGCGACACACTGAAGTGCGGGATGTCCTGTTGAGCGGGGGCGACGCACTGATTTTCTCCGATGATAAGATCGACAAGTTGCTTTCGCGACTGCGCGCGATCCCGCACATTGAGTTCCTCCGCATCGGCACGCGGGTCCCGATTTTTCTGCCACAACGCATCACGCCTGAGTTGTGCGCGATTCTCGCTAAATATCATCCGCTCTGGATGAGCGTGCATGTCAATCATCCGCGCGAGCTAACGATTGAGGTGAAGCAAGCACTCGAGCGCCTCGCTAACGCCGGTATCCCGCTCGGAAACCAGAGCGTATTGCTCGCCGGTGTGAACGACGATCTCGAAACGATGAAGACGCTCGTGCACAGGCTGCTCATGTGTCGGGTGCGTCCTTATTACATTTATCAATGCGACCTGATAAATGGATCGTCGCATTTGCGCACGTCAGTCGCCAAAGGGATCGAGATCATCGAAGGCTTACGCGGCCACACCACTGGTTACGCCGTGCCACAATTCGTCATCGATGCCCCGGGCGGGGGTGGCAAAGTGCCGATTAATCCGGGTTACGTCCTTTATCACGACAACGAAAAAATCGTGATCCGGAATTACGAAGGCAACATCTTCGAGTACCCGGAAACCGGAAACGAAAACGTCCAGTTCGCGCCGCAGCGGGAATATCACGACGAATATCTCTACTCGTAGTTCTGTTATTGCGAGCGAAGCGCAGCGGAGTCGAGGAATCTATGGCTATTCCGGAAACGATTGACAACATCGAGATATTCGCGTGCACGGCAATGTCGGCGGCCATGCCACCGAACTCACAGGCTCAATCCCGATCAAATCTGAATTCGCAAAGAATAAATACATCCTTCCGTTACGCGGCACCTGGCATGTCGGCTACGCAGCTTCGTTTCACACGGGCCATCGCTGGGCCATTCCGGAAGAGTTCGCGCTCGACATTGCGAAGGTGGGTGAGAGTGGACTCAGCCACAAAGGCGACGGTACACGCTTCGATGATTATTACGCTTATGGAGCAGATGTGCTCGGCGCAGCAAACGGCCGTGTGATCAGCATGGCAAACGATCAGCTGGAAGATGCTTCGGCAATGCAGCGGCCGGATGAAACTCAGGAGGCGTACTTTGCGCGACTACAGAAGGAGCAAGGTGAGCGATTTGCCAAAGGTCTAACGGCGATCACAGGCAACTACGTGATGATTGATCACGGAAAGAATGAATATTCGTTTTACGCGCATTTGCAGCCGGGCAGCGTGCGCGTGCACGTTGGCGACCAAGTGAAAGTCGACGACGTGATCGGAGCTCGGTTCATCTGGCAATTCAACCGAGCCGCATCTTCACTTTCACGTATGCGATAAGCCCGATCCGTTGATGTGCGCCGGTATCCCGGTGAACTTCAACAACGTAACGATTCAGTGGGCCGATCTGCCGCGCCCGATCCAAAGCGGAGATATCGTTATCGCGAAATAAGCTCGGAGGCTGATCCATCCAGTTCGCGCCTCGTGACCGAGGCCAAGATCGACGATCGAGACTTCACCGCGGCATCATCCTCTTCCTGATTGAGATTCGTGAAAACTCCGGCAACGGCAGAGGTGAGGTACTCGTCCGACAGCTCCGCGTTCAGGCGCCACTTTTCTAATCTCCTTTCTTTTCGGTCGTTGCGTAAATTTTAAGCTTGCGTATTAAAGATTACGGCGTGTAAAGTGCGCACTTCGATTTTTCTTGGTCACTCAACTGTTACTCTTATGAATCAACGTTTAATCGCGGAAATTGGCCGTACTCAGCGGCTTGACATTATTAACTCGCTCAAGCGCACCAGGGGAATGTCCGTCAACGAGCTCGTGGAAAAAATGAAGATGAGCTACATGGGCATCAAGCAGCATTGTCTCACCCTCCAGCGCGACGGTTATCTCGATACCTGGCGTCGCCCGCAAAAGATGGGCCGCCCAGAGATGGTCTACCGGCTTACGCGCCGGAGCCATGATCTTTTTCAGGCGGACAGCCACCAATTCACGGTGGACCTGTTGAAATCGGTTCAGGAAATCTACGGACCAAACGCGCCGGAAAAGCTGCTTTACAATATTTTCAAAAAAAAGAGTGCGGCTCTCAAAGCCAGGGCTAAGGGAGACACCCTGGCCGAACGCGCCAAATGGCTCGCGCATGTCCGCGATGGGGAGGGCTACATGTCCCAGTTCATCAACGGCAAAGACGGGGGGCCTCAGATTGTCGAATGTCATTCGCCGATCCTGAATCTGTTAGACCGCTACCCGATCATTGGCCGGTTCGAGCAGGACATCTTCGAAGCCGTCCTCGGCACACGCGTGCGCCGACAAATGATTCGCAACTCGGGACTATACGAGTGCGCGTTTCATTTCGCAGTCTAGAAGTCTGTTAAATGTTGGGGCACCAAAGCCCCGAAAGCTTTCGGACCGCACAGGCGCCGCTGTTGCACTCGCCTTGCTGATCCTAACCAGACTATGTCAAAAGTGAGGGCTGAGACCATTCTTCCTTCCCTAACGTCCGGGACCTGATCGAGCAATTTCGGCTTGTTCCGGACTGCCCGAACCGATAAACTCGCTGCGATGTCCGGCATTTTTGCCAGCCGTGCTCTCGAACGCAAGCGGATTAGGCCGGAAAAAACTCGTAATTAAAGGCGGGATTTCCCGCCGAATTCTCGTTAGGCGACTAGCCGCATCACTCGCATGAAAGACACTTTCTACCGAACAGCCTGCACTAAGCAGCATCGCGTCATCGGGCACTAGCTTGCCGTCTAAGCCTGGAATCGCGGCTTAGATTGCATAGTTCTCGACCGCACTGACCTAGAATTCTTCTTCGGTCTGCAACGCTTCAAGAGTAGCCGAGTTCGCTGGCTCATGGAGGACTTGCGTCCGTGGTTTCCCCACCAAAAAGGTTACTACCGCACAGGCGCACAATCTTCGATTCACTCTTTATTCCTGTCGCGGGTTCCTATCGGCGAGTTCTTGCCCGTGGGCAGCATGACTACTGAGCAGCGAATCGAGCGCATGTCAGAGGCGGCACCCGAGACAGCGTTGTTCTTGGATCACCGCTGGCTCAAGGAACGCCCCTCAGAGGCCGAGATGGTTTCGCAGCTCATGCTTTTAGCCTCCGGCGTAGCCACACCAGAGACATTCAAGCCTCAACCATGTGTTCGACACCGCACTAAGCCAGCAGCTACTTTCGCCGATCCTTTTCAGATATTCGCTCAGATTTTCGCGCCGCAGAAGTAAGCTAGTTCATGATATAGTATTCTACAAAGTCGCCTAACCATGCGATGCTACTAACGGCTACCCGCTTTTTAATTTTGCTTTCGATGATCAAAGCATTTCCAGCGTATTTGGCGCTCGCTCCCGGTAGCCGTCGCTGATCTTTTTCTGTTAGCCACCAACCTTGCACGGAGTGCCATGTCGAACACCGCAGCAGTTGAAGTGATACGCAAGTTCTGGTGCCTCATGTCAACGAACGACTTTCACTCCGTGGCTGAAGTGCTCGCGCCTGAGTTTGTGCTTGAGTGGCCGCAGTCGAAAGAGCGTATTCGTGGCGCGGAGCGCTTCGCACGCATGAATCAAGAGTACCCGGCGCATGGCCGCTGGCAGTTCAGCATCAATCGCCTCGTTGGCGGCGTGTCCGAAGCGGTCTCGGACGTCACGGTTACTGACGGCGTGCAAGTCGCAAGAGCTATTTCCTTCTTCACGGTCGCAGAAGGCAAGATCGCTCGCCTTGTCGAGTTCTGGCCTGAGCCATATGCCGCACCGAGCAATCGTGCGCATCTTGTAGAAGTCATGGAATGAGTGCTTACCAACAGACGGCTAACCTGCCATCGAACAAAGGGAGAAAAGGTGTCAGTCCCAACTTTTTACACAAAGCAAATCACCTTATTGGCGGACAAGGTCGGAGACGTGCGTCCATGATCCCACTTTTAAGTGCCGGGCTATCCATTTCAAGCCTCGACGAATCGGTCCCTAGTTATGCACCCGCGCGTCTGCACGGCACAGCAGCCTGTTTGGCATTAGGCAATCTAGTAGCCGCTGATTGATTTGTCCTTTCGTGCTTCGCGAATCTCGGTTGATTGATGGCCCATGCCTCGGGCTTTTCCTTCTGTTGTCATTGAGAATTTGGGGCCGCTGATCGACGGCGGGCGCTATCCGATAAAGCGCATCGTCGGCGAGGATCTGGTTGTGGAAGCGGATATTTTTAAGGATGGACACGATGTGGTGGCGGCTGTCCTGAAGTGGCGCGTTCTTGGAAAACGCGCATGGCGCGAAACGCCAATGAGTTTCGTTGATAACGATCGCTGGCGTGGCGTTTGCACTTTGTACGATGAGGCCATCCACGAATACACCGTCGAAGCATGGACAGATACCTTTCGCAGTTGGCAACGCGAGTTCACAACGAAATTTGAGGCCGGCATTTCTGCTCTGCAAAGCGAAGCATTGGAAGGCGCGGCTTTGGTCGAAGCTGCCGCCGCGCGCGCGCGCGAAGGAACTGACCGGGAGCGGTTGCAGGAATTTTCCGAACAAATCGCCACGGCTGCCAATTCAGAAATTAACGCTATCGCGCAATCCGGTGAAATTGAGGTGCTGATGGCGACTTATCCCGATCGCTCCAATGCAACGCAGTATGTCCCTGCTCTGCGTGTTGTTGTCGATCGTCCGGCAGCGTTAATCGGCGCGTGGTATGAATTTTTTCCGCGCTCGGCAGAAGGCCGTGGCGATCGCGGATCGACTTTCCGCGATTGTTTGCCGCGAGTTGACGATGCAAAAGCAATGGGTTTCGACGTCGTTTATTTTCCGCCGATTCATCCCATTGGTCACACCAACCGCAAGGGTCGAAACAACTCCGTCACGTGCGACCCGGGCGATCCGGGCGTGCCATGGGCCATCGGCAGTGAGGCTGGCGGACACAAGGCGGTCGAGCCTTCACTGGGGACACTGGCCGATTTCGAGTGGCTCGAAAAAGAGGTGCGCAAACGCGGAATGGAAATTGCGCTCGATTTCGCGATCAATTGCTCGCCGGATCATCCTTACGTCAAGGAGCATCCCGATTGGTTCTACAAACGGTCTGACGGCACGATTAAGTACGCAGAGAATCCGCCGAAAAAGTACGAAGACATTTATCCATTGAACTTTCGGTGTGAAAACTGGTGCGAGCTATGGGCCGAGATGAAGAGCATTGTGCTGTTTTGGGCCGAACGCGGCGTGCGTATCTTTCGCGTGGATAATCCGCACACCAAGCCAGTCGCCTTTTGGGAATATTTGATAAGCGGCGTCCGCGAAAAATATCCCGACACAATTTTCCTCTCCGAAGCGTTCACCAGGCCCAAGATGATGAAAGCGCTGGCCAAAGCCGGCTTTAACCAGAGCTACACCTACTTCACATGGCGAAATTCGAAGCGCGATCTCATCGAATATTTTACAGAACTCACACAAACTGAATTGAGCGAATATTTTCGCCCAAATCTTTGGCCCAACACCCCCGACATCTTGCCGTTTATACTTCAAGAGGGCGGCCGCCCGGCATTTATGACTCGTGTGGTTCTGGCCGCGACACTTTCAACGCTTTACGGCATCTACAGCGGATACGAACTATGCGAGAATGAAGCTTTGCCGGATCGCGAGGAGTATCTCGATTCCGAAAAATATCAATTCAAGAAACGCGATTGGAATGCACCGGGAAACATCAAGGATTGGATCGCACGACTAAACAAAATCCGAAAGGAAAACCGCGCGCTTCAGTTTTACACGAATTTGCGATTCTACTACGCGGAGAACGACGCCATTCTGTTTTACGGCAAGATGACCGCTGCGCGCGATAACATCATTCTGGTCGTAGTAAATCTCGATCCGCATCACAAACAGCATTCTTACGTCGATGTGCCGATTGATCACTTCGGGCAAATGGAGAGCGACGTCTATAGGGTGCACGATTTGCTGAGCGATGCGGTATACACATGGCGCGGCCGCCGCAATTACGTCGAGCTCGATCCGGAAATTCAACCCGCGCATGTCTTTTTGGTGCGCCGCTGAGCTTCGGTCTGGTTTGTTTCGCAACCAGGAGGGGTGGCTTATGTTTGATCTCTCAGTGGTGCATTTGCATCCCCTGATCGCTCCGCATATCATTACAAAATTCTCGGCATGAAGATTTCAGTCCTGCTGTTTGCCGCCCTGGCGAGCGCATCTCCTGCGATTGCACAGGAGCCCACGCCACCTCTGGTGCCCGAGCACACGCAGACAATCATGGATTCGCTCGTCAACGCGGGACCAGTAATGATTCCGCTGTTTTTGTTGTCGATTTTTTTCGTCATGCTCGTGGTCGTTTATTTGATGACAATCCGGCGAGGCGCCGTTGTCTCGAGCGGTTACATGGCTACGGCGGACGCGCTCTTACGTAAACGCGATTATTTGGGATTGCTCGCCGTTTCTAATCGGCATGGGGAAGCGATCGCGCGGGTGGTGCAAAAAATGCTCGATTTCACGACTAAGAATCCGCATGCAGATTTTCAGCACGTCCGCGAAATCGCCGAGACGGAGGGAACACGAGTCGCGGCTAGTTTGAACAATCGCGTCATTTACCTCGCCGATATTGGAATGATTGCGCCGCTGCTCGGCCTGCTTGGCACGGTCTTCGGAATTATCCATTCCTTCGGCGCGCTCGGAGCCGATATTGGATCGGCGCGTTACGTGGCCCTCTCACGCGGGATTAGCCAGGCGCTGGTCAACACGGCCGCGGGGCTGGCCATCGGCATTCCGGCGATGATGTTTTATGCTTTCTTCCGCGGCAGAGCCCAAAAGCTGATCTCGGAGTTGGAAGCTGCTTCGACGCATGTTTTAGCTTTGCTTTCGCTGCACTATGGCAAACGGGCGGAACGAACTCCCGTGCTGATTGAGGAAGAACTGTAAGCTGCTCAAATCGCTGCAACATGAATCTGCGTGGTCACGCGCCCCTGCATCATCCCGGCATTCAACTGGCGCCGCTGGTCGATGTGCTATTGCTATTGTTGATTTTTTTTCTGCTGACGTGGAACGCGGCTCGCACTGAGAACGAGCTCGACGTCAAGGTGCCAAAAGCTTCCGCTGCGAAGGAGAAATCTGCGCCAATTGGAGATGTAGTTGTTAACGTAAAGGCAGACGGCAATGTAGTCGTGAACCGCCGCACTCTAAGCGGGCCTGAACTGAGCGAATTGCTGAAAAACCTGGTTCAATTGAACTCCGAGCAAGCGGTAGTGATCCGCGGCGATGAAGCCGGCGCGTACAAGAACATCATCAGCGTCTTAAACGTTTGCACTGAAGCAGGAATAACCAACGTGGCCTTCGCGACCGCGAAATGAAAACCAGACGCAGCCCTGCCGGTCTTTTGGGGCTGGCGATGCTGCTTTCGACATCGAGTGTCGCCGTCGCTCAGTGGCCACCCGAAGTGCGCCGGGCACGGCCTGTAGATGAGCCGCCGGTCGCGCGCGCTATTCCCGCCGAAGAACCAACCGCCACAGAACCTCGTTTTCCTGAATCTTCCGAGCCGGCAGCACGCGAAAACGAGGCGCCAGACCGCCGCCAGCTCGAGTACGCCAACGCGCTTTTCACTCGCAAACTTTACGATCTGGCAGTCCCAGAATATCAAAAATATCTTGACGATTATCCGGGACGCGCTGGCCGGGCGAACGCTTACTTTTCGCTTGCCGAGTGTTATCGAAATCTCAATCGCGCGTCGAGTGCTCGCACAAATTTCCAGAAAGTGCTGAACGATTACGGCGACAGCGAATTCGCCGGGCCGGCCGCGTACGCTCTTGCTGAGATGGCTTTCACGCAGAAGGATTATGCTGCGGCTCTTCCGCTTTTTCACCGTTCCGCAGGGAAATCAAAGGAATCCGCCGTGGCGCTCTCTGCACACTATTTCGAAGCGCGTTGCCTCGAGGTCCTTGGCCGCAAGGAGGAAGCCTCTAATATCTATATGGAGGTTGCGGAGGCCGGAAATCCAAATCCTTATCGCGAAGACGCACGATGGACGGCAGCATCCATTCTCGCCGCCCGGGGAAGAAAAGTCGATGCGCTGAAGCAATACGAAGCGCTCGTGAACGAAACGCAAAAACCGGCCTTGAAAGCAGAGTCAGCCGTGCGCGGCGGCATTATCGCGCTGGATCTTGTCCAGGCTGACAAGGGCAAAATCGACGAGGCCATGGCCGAAAGAGCCACAGCCTTGTTGCAAAAAGGCCGTACTCTTCCCGAAGCCGGAAAATTCCGCGCGATCGCGCAAGTCGGTTTGCGCCGATTACAATACCAAACTGGCCAATACGCGCAGTTGCTTGCCGATTACAAAAAAGAGCAGGAGAAGCTTCCGGAGGCGGCCCAGGCCGAGGTGTTGTTGCTCGCAGCAAATAGCGAGCGGCAACTTGGTCATTCAAAGGAAGCTGAAGCGCTTTATCACCAGATTATTTCGAACTATCCGGATCGAGAGGAAGCAAAGGACGCTGCATATCAGCGGCTGATCAACGTTTACAACGCCGATCCATCGTCGCTGCTCGCCGCAGTAGAGGAATTTCTCGCAACGAATCCAACCAGCGAACGCGCTGACCAAGCTAAACTGTTAAAGGCTGAAGCACTCTATAAGCGGCAGAACTGCGCAGAGGCAGTGCCGATTTACGGAGAACTGCGCGCTTCCCAGCTTTCTGCAAAGTTGCGCGCCGAAGCGGCCTACAAACTGGGCTTGTGCCACGCCCAGATGAAAAACATTCCCGGCGTGGTCGAAGCTTCCACATATTACGTGCAGACGTTTCCGGATGATCCGCAGGTGGCTGCTGTCCTTGCTCAACGAGCTCTGGCTTACGAACAGGACAAAAACTACAGCGCCGCACTTGCGGATCTAAACACGATCCTCACCAAGTACCCGAAAGCCCACGAACGCGAAGCAAGCTTGCAATTAAAGGCTTTGATCCTTGGGCAACAAGAAAACACGAAAGGCATGGTGGCAACTTTTCGCCAGCTCCTGAAAGAGTTCCCCAAGAGTCCCGTTGCAGCACAAGCGCAATACTACATCGGTAAGGCCGCGTTTGAAGCAAAGGACTATAAAACGGCGTTGACTACGCTTAATGCTGCACGCCAGCTGAACAAAGAGCAGTACTACAATCTCGCGTCGCTTCGGGTGATTCTGTGTCACTTTTATTTGAAAGACCGGCCTGCGCTCACCAAAGAAGTGAACAATTTCATGGCCAATAGCCCGAATGTGAATGTGCCGCCAGAGGTCTTGGAGTGGCTCGGAATTGAATATTATAACGAGAAAAACTTCGCAGCCGCCGAAAAATACCTGGGCGCGCTTCGAAAGATCGATGATCCCGGCAGCGTTAAACCCGATTTTTTGTTTTATCTGGGAGATGCAGCCACGAAACTAAGAAACCTGCCCGAAGCCGAGGACGCGTTCGGCAAGTATTTGCAGGCTGCCAAAGATCCGGCGGGAAAGGCGAAGGTGTTGCTGGCGCTCGGCACGGTCAAGATCAGCGCTCATAAAGCGGACGATGCTCAGAAGATTGCCGAAGAAATCATGGCACTGCAACCGGAGGGACGCGTGAATGCGGAAGCGCGTCTGCTCGCAGGCGAAGTTCAACTCGAGCGCGGAAATTTCGACGACGCGGGCAAGGCTTTTAAGGGAGTCGCTTTGCTTTACGATGATCCGGCTATTACGCCTCGCGCGCTGGACAAAGCCGCGGTGGCATATCGGCAAGCAGGCAAGACGGAGGAAGCAGATCGCTTGTCGCACGAGCTACGCGAGCGGTATCCGAATTACGCCGGCAGCTAAGTAAATCAAGGACTGACGGCTTCCAAGCCGTCACTTTTTGTTTTGGACGGCTGCCCAAGCTGTAGTTCCTTGGAGACAATCGCAATGCCCCATGGGCCGTCGCCAACTTTGATCCGCCGCAATTCTTTGCGCGATTTTAGATCGAGGACCGAGACATCGTTCGAGGCGCCATTTGCCGTATAAAGTTTCGATCCGCTTGGATCGATCGCGATTCCCCACGCCCGATTTCCAACCGGAATTATTGCCGCCACTGTGTTCTTTTCCGTATCGACAACGGCAACCGCGTTCCCGCGACCCGTTGAGACGTAAAGCTCCTTTCCATCCTGGGAAATTGCAGTGCCCATTGGCAGCGAGCCCGCTGGCAATTGAATTTTTGATGACGATTTATGGGAGTTCGCATCGACAACAGCAATGTATCCGCCGTTCTCGCAAGCCACGTAAGCGCGCGAGCCGTCCGGCAGAAACGCGACCGAGCGCGGCCGCCCGCCTGTGTCGATTTTCGCGATCACGCGCTGTTGGTCGGGAACAATCACGAACACCTCGCCTTTCTCTTCGCAGGTCACATACACTTCGCCGTTTCCCGGGTTAACACCGACGCCTT
>QHNF01000040.1 GCA_003218345.1 Verrucomicrobiota bacterium
CTACCACGAAAGTTGCGACAACAGCGTCCGTCGTCCCGTTGATCACACTTACATCTCCAGATCGTTCGTTGCTGACGTAAACGAAATAGTTTGGCGATTCGGCGCGCATTACGATTGCGCCTGCGACAAGGACGCAAAGAACAAATCGGGAATTCACGCGCGATGCGTACACCTCAATGCTGTCCCGATCAAGCCGCCAACAATTTTGAACGTTGAATGTTCTGCGTTGAGCGTTGAGCGTTTACCGTGATTCCACACGACAAGCTTTTCACTCCAGGTCCCGTTGAAGTATCAGAAAAAACCTGGGT
>QHNF01000160.1 GCA_003218345.1 Verrucomicrobiota bacterium
TGGACGGCGACCGCGTTGAGTGAGACATCATACTCACTAGTTACCTTCGCGTTGGGGGCATTGGCGCGCAGCCATCTTTTGAAATCGTTGCGCCCAGCCGATAGCTGAGCGCGGTACGACCTCACGAGTGGATGATTGAACTCAATTTTCTTGCCCGGCGCTGGCTTCGTAGCGGAATGAATGCTCAGCGGGTCCCCTTTGAGTTGGACGATCGCACTGGAATTGTCGACATCCTGGCCTTGGTTGAACTGGTCGGCGTTAGCATTCGGTCGACTGGGTCCCGAGCCCCCGACGCCAAGTGCAATAACGGTCAAGCTAATTGAGGAGAATATTAGGAATGCTGCGAGGATTTTTTTCATAGATTTTGAATGAGTAAAAGTCCACGACCTTCGGAGCCGGCGTCTTGATTGTCAACACGTATTTTGCATGAAAATTCGCCGTCCATGGAGCCGCAAATCGCCTCCCGACATCGCGAGGCGACACGCGTCCCGCTGACGAATCTTTTCGAAATAGCGCTTGGATCAGTTGTTGTTCTCAATCACCCTGGCCGACCGCATCGGCGAAGGCAATCTCCCCGGATTTAAGATCCAACTCGGCTTCGGCAGGCGTGCCAAACACGTGCGCACGCGCGTCGTCAAATTCGCCTTCCCATCGCGCGACTACAATTGTCGCGAGACAGTTTCCGATCACATTCACGCACGTGCGGCCCATGTCCATCAATTCGTCCACGCCAAAAATTATCGCAACGCCGATCGGCCCGAGACCTGATGGCAAAAAGCTGTTCAGCGTCGCGAGTAAAATAACGAGCGACGCGCGTGGCACTGCGGCCACGCCTTTAGACGTGAGCATGAGGGTGAGCATCATCGCAACCTGTGGACCAAAACCCATGTGCCAACCCGTGGTCGTTTCGGCGGCTTGCGCAACGAACACGGAAGCGAGCGCGAGGTAAAGAGTCGAGCCGTCGAGATTGAACGAGTATCCCGTCGGTATGACGAACCCGACGATGTGTCGCGGGACGCCGAAGCGCTCCATTGCTTGCATCGCTTTTGGCAACGCCGACTCGCTGCTCGTCGTGGCGAAGGCGAGCGTAGCCGGCTCGCGCACCGCCCGGGCGAATTGGCGCAATGGCACGTGGACGATAAAGATCACCAATCCGAAGATTACGACGACAAAAATGATCAATGCCAGGTAAAGCGACAGAACCAGTTTGCCCAAATTCGCGAGCACGCCGAGGCCTTGCGTACCGATGGTGTGAGCCATTGCTGCGCCTACCCCAATTGGCGCAAACATCATCACGTAATTCGTAAACTTGAACATGACCTGGGAGAGACTCTCCATCGCGCGGATGATTGGCTTTCCTTTTTCGCCAACCGCTGAAACGGCGAGTGCGAAGAGCACGCTGAATGCGACGATCTGCAAAACGTCTCCGCGCATCATTGCTTCGATTACGCTGGAGGGAAACGCGTGCACGATCGTCTCCACCAACGTCTTCGGATGACTTTGCTCGATCGTCCTAACGATCTCGGTGTTAGTGGCGGCGAGCGTCACACCCGTGCCCGGCTTCGTGAAATTGACTACCGCCAAGCCAATGAACAGCGCCGCCGTGGTGACAATTTCGAAATAAACGAGCGCTTTCACGCCCATCCGCCCAATTTTTCGCAACGCCCCCGCGCCGGCGACTCCGACCACGATGGTCGAGAAGACGAGTGGCGCGATGATCGATTTGATCAGGTTGATGAAGATGTCGCGTAGAAAATAAACCGCGTTCCCCCAATCAGGCCGTAGCCAGCCGATCACTCCGCCGACTACCAGGCCGATCATGATCTGCACGGTCAGAGAGGGGCGATACCATGGCCGGCGCATCCGTTGAGAAATTCTGGCGGTCATCGTCGTGGTTTTTAACACAAAGCGCAGATCCGAAACAGCGCGTTTCAGTTTCCGCGGAGCGATGCGCATCTACTGCGCGTTGAGGTGAAATCAGTCCAGCATGCGCTGGTCAAGCCCGATATAGGCATCGACCCGCCGGTCGCGCAGAAATGGCCAGTGGGTCCGCTGCTCGTTTACGCGGTCCAATTCGATATCGGCGATTACAATCTCTTCTCGATCGATGGAACCTTTTGTAATGATTTCGCCGTCCGGCCCGCACGCAAAACTTTGTCCCCAAAACTCAATTCCGTCGCTGCCCGCAGGCGCTTCATGGCCGACGCGGTTTGGCACCGCGACATAGCAACCGTTCGCAATCGCGTGACTGCGCTGAATCGTTTCCCAGGCGGAATGTTGCGCTTTGCCAAATTCCTTCTTCTCACTCGGATGCCAGCCGATTGCCGTTGGATAAAAAATAATTTCCGCGCCGCGCAACGCCGTTAACCGCGCCGCTTCCGGATACCATTGGTCCCAACAAACACAGACTCCGATTTTGCCGCGCGCAGTGGCCCATGCCTGAAATCCGAGATCGCCTGGAGTGAAGTAGAATTTTTCATGGTAAAGCGGATCATCGGGAATATGCATTTTGCGATACTTACCGAGCAGTTTGCCATTCGTGTCGATAATTGCCGCAGTATTGTGATAAACGCCGGCGCTGCGTTTTTCGAAAAGCGACGCAACGATCACCACGCCGGTTTCCCGCGCGATATCTCCTAAAACCGAAGTTGATCTTCCGGGCACTTCTTCGGCAAGGGCGAAATTGCTATGATTTTCTGTCTGGCAAAAGTATTGCAACCGAAAAAGCTCAGGCAAACAAACGATGTCGGCGCCTTGTTTTGCTGCGTCGCGAATGAACTCGATGGCATGTGCGAAGTTTTTCTCAGGCTCGGGACCGCACTGCATCTGGACGAGTGCGATTTTCGTTGTCTTTGTCATTCCGAGCGAAGTCGAGGAATCTCTAATTATTCCGAGGCAACAGCAAGAGATGTCTCGACTCCGCTCGACATGACAACGGGGCTACCCTCTACTTCACCGACTCCGCAGGAACGATCTTCACGCTTTCGATCACGACGCGTTTCGTCGGCTTGCTCATTTCGCCCGAGTTGTTTCTTGCAACCGGAGTGTCGCCAATTTTTTGCAGCACATCGTCGCCTTTAAGCAATTTGCCGAAGGTCGTGTACTGATGATCGAGCCGCGGAACCGGGGCAAGACAGATGAAGCACTGCGACCCCGCCGAATCCGGGTCAGGCCCGCGCGCCATCGAGATCACGCCGCGCTGATGGGAATGATTGTTAAATTCTGCTTTGACTTTGTAGCCTGGTCCACCTTGCCCATAGCTCTCCTCTTTTGCCGGATCTTTCGAGTCGGGGTCGCCACCTTGAATCATGAACCCTTTGACGATGCGATGAAAAATTGTCCCATCGTAAAAAC
Source organism: Verrucomicrobiota bacterium (assembly GCA_003218345.1). GTDB lineage: Bacteria > Verrucomicrobiota > Verrucomicrobiia > Chthoniobacterales > UBA10450 > Udaeobacter. Next base: position 3,355 of record QHNF01000160.1, read on the forward strand.
CTTGACGTGCCAGTTTCTTAAAATTGTCGATCGTATTTGGCGCGGCGTCAGTCCAAAACTGGACGACCATTTCGCCTTCGCTGGTTTTGATAACGGCGACTTCGTTTGATGCATTCACGGTGGTTTTCTCCTCTTTCTTTTCTTCTGCGGCAAACATAGTGGAACTCAACAGAGCAGCCAGGACGATCAACAATTTCATAATCATGTGTGACATGAACGGGCAATCCTGTCACGTCGCGCTGTTTACATGACGAAGCTCGAATGGTAAACGGTCGCGTATCGATCTGCCATTAGTTCGGACGTTGTCATTCGGATTTGTTTCCTCATTCGACATTCGCATTTCGTCATTTAAACCGTTGCGGCACCGTCGAAAGTAAGAAGCGCATCATGGTATTCCTGCAAACTGCACACGTGCACTTTGCGCTTTTGCAAGGAGCGGATTCCGTTCGCGCTCGCCAAGGCAGCCCGCACGGTGGTCATGATCGGTATCCGTTGCGCCAGAGAAGCATTGCGAATCCGCACTTCGTCCTCGCGCGGAATTTTTCCGCTCGGTGTATTGATGATGAAATTGATGTCTCCATTTTTTACTCGATCGAGAACATTTGGCCGGCCCTCGCGCAATTTGAACACCTTTGTCACAGGAATTTTTGCCGCCTTTAAGACTTCGAACGTGCCAGCGGTAGCGATAATCCCGAATCCGAGTTTCACAAATTCCCGCACGACCGGCACAACGGCCTGTTTGTCGCTGTCTTTCACGCTGACAAAAACATTTCCTCCCTTTGGCAAAGGCGGCGGCGCGGCCATCTGCGATTTCGCGTAAGCGAGCCCGAGATCGACATCCATCCCCATGACTTCCCCAGTGGATTTCATTTCTGGCCCTAGCGAAATATCCACGCCCTCATAACGCAGAAATGGGAAAACTGCCTCCTTCACCGAGAAATGTTTCGGCACGATTTCGTCAGTGAATCCGAGCTCCCCCAGCGATTTTCCAGTCATCACTTTGGCGGCGAGTTTGGCCAGCGGGACGCCGATCGCCTTGCTTACAAATGGAACGGTGCGCGAAGCGCGCGGATTAACTTCGAGAACGTAAACATCATCGCCTTTCACTGCGAACTGCACGTTCATGAGGCCGCGC
>QHNF01000161.1 GCA_003218345.1 Verrucomicrobiota bacterium
TCGTGCGCGATGGTGGAATCCGTGGTGTGGTTGTTCATCCCTCCGGTGGAGATTTCGGCAAGATCGAGATCAATGGCGTCGAAATTACCGCGGGCGTCGGCGCGAAATTGAAAGAAGTCGCATACGCGGGCAAGGGGGCCGGCCTGGGAGGCTTGGAGTGGATGGAAGGAATTCCAGGTGCAGTCGGTGGTGGCTTGCGCATGAACGCGGGAGCGATGGGCGCGCAAACATTTGAGAACGTTGTGCAGGTTCGTTACCTGGATGCAAATGGTGAGGCGCATACGAAAACGCGCGACGAGCTGGAAGTGCATTATCGAAACTTCCCGTTACTGGAACAAAATTTCGCAGTTTCCGCTGTCTTCCGCGGGCGGCCTGCGCCAACCGAAGAAGTCGTGCGCAAATTGGAGGCATCGCAGGAAAAACGCCGCACGTCGCAACCGGCAGCAAAGAGCGCAGGGTGCATTTTCAAAAACCCTGATTCGTGTCCGGCCGGGCAACTGGTTGATCAGTTGGGATTGAAAAATTCACGCATCGGGAAAGCACGAGTATCAGAGGTACACGGTAATTTTATTGTCAACGACGGGGGCGCGACGGCGAAAGAGATGCTCGAGTTAATTGAAAAGATCAAAGCGACCGCACGGGCGGAGCGGGGAATTGAGTTGGAGACCGAAGTGCAAATCGTGGGAGAGGATTAGCGATAGATGAGGACAAGCGCGCGAATTCATGGCGAGCGCACACTTCCAGCGTGCTCGCGCCGCCATCTTGCCGACTCGTCGATGTTCGGCAGGATGCCGAACACGGCACGCAGGATCCGTGCGCTACCCAACTCTCATTCGCATCAGGGACAATGCCATGATGAGAACTGCTGACTTGCCAAAGAAAATCGCCGTCTTAATGGGCGGGCCGAGCACCGAGCGTGACGTTTCACTGGCGACGGGGCACGGAATCTCCAAAGCATTACGTTCACTCGGCGCTGAGGTCGTCGGTATCGATGTACGCGATAAGAATTTTCAGCTCCCGAAGGATGTGGATATCGCATTCATCGCGCTGCACGGAACGTTTGGCGAGGACGGCCAGGTACAGCAAATATTGGAAGAACGCGGCGTGGCTTACACAGGCGAAGGAGTTGAAGAAAGCCGGCTGGCTTTCGATAAAATCCGATCGAAGGAAAAATTTTGCCAGCACGGAGTGCGGACTCCGGAGTGGGAAACGATTGAGGCGGATCAGCATCCGCGCATGCCGCTACCTATCGTGATTAAGGCGCCGCGACAAGGTTCCACCGTCGGCGTTCACATCGTTAAAAAAGTCGAGGAACTTGACCCAGCGATCATCGGTGCCGCGAAGTATGACAGTGAACTGTTGATAGAAAGCTTTGTATCAGGCCGGGAATTGACGATAGGCATTCTCGGTGAACAGGCCTTGCCGATTCTCGAGATAATTCCGAAGGGCGGCTTCTATGATTTCACGAACAAGTATCCGTTTCTGAACCCGCAGGCAGGCGGTGGCGCAGAGCATGTCTGCCCCGCCGAGATCGACAAGGAGAAAACGGTCGAGATTCAGGAATTGGCGCTGCAAGCATTCCGCGCCCTCGGCTTGCGAGTCTACGGGCGCGTTGACGTCATTCTGTCGGAAAGCGAAGAGCCATTTGTGCTCGAAATTAACACTATTCCCGGAATGACGGAGGCGAGCTTGCTACCTGAGGCCGCCGCCGCGGCTGGTATCAGCTATGTCGATCTTTGCGCCTGCGTCATCGCGCTCTCCCGCACTAGAACAGAGGGAGCCAGCAAATGAAGCCGGTCCAAAAACGCTCCCGGTCGCGCAATCGGCGAGTGTCCAATGTTCGCCAGCGGCGTCAGCAGCACTTGCTCGACGTGAAAGTCCGCTCCCGCAGGGCGACGCAGCACCGCGCTCGAAGAGTGATGGCGATTTTCTTCAGGGTGATTTTGCTCGCCGCGCTGTTCGGTGCGTTTTATGCAGGGGTGCGCGAAGCCGCAAGACGCCTGTTCTTCGAGAATCCAGACTACCAGCTGAAAACAATTGAGCTGCAGACCGACGGTACGCTGCAACGCGAGCAGGTTTTAAAGGCGGCCGAGCTGCGCGAGGGCGAAAACATTCTTAGTGTGAACCTAGCGCGCGTCCATGATCGCATACAGCAGCTGCCTCAAAGCGATGAAGTGCAGGTTGTGCGAAAGTTGCCGGCGGAAATCGATATTCATGTGGTGGAGCGAAAGCCGGTCGCGTGGATCACAAGCGAAAAGGAAATTTCCGATCCATTTACGTCAGATGTTGCTTTTCTGGTGGACGCGCGGGGTGTTTTGATGAAAGAAAAGAAGTTGTTGCCCGAATATTTGGGATTGCCGCTCATTTTGGGATGTTCGGGCGAATCGCTCGAAGTTGGGAAAGTCGTCGAATCGCCCGAAGCAAAAACAGCGCTCGAGCTGCTGCGTTTGAGCGCCCGCAGTTTTTTGCAAATGCGCTTTCAGATTCGTGAAATCGATCTCTCGAAAGATTATTGCCTGGTCGTCACCGACAAGAATCACGCCCGCGTAACGTTTGGGTTCAATGATCTGGAGGCGCAATTACGGCGGCTGGAGCAGTTTCTTGTTTATTGTGATGATTCAAAGCAGGAACTCGGGACCGTAAACTTGCTTGTGCAACGAAACATCCCCGTGACTTTCGCCCCGCGTCCAACCACAGTCATCAACGATACGATCGAGCCCGCCGTAGAGCCACGGATTATGAAGGCAATCCCGGTGGATTCGCCGGCAAAGACTGCACCATCGGTGCCCAAGGCGCGCGCGGGCTCGACGACTCATCACGAAAAAATTCCCATTCGGCGAAAGAAAACGGATAACACCCATGGCGAGCAATAATTTGATGGTTGGTCTCGAGGTTGGCACCTCCAAAATTTGCGTCGTTGTCGGCGAGAGTCGACCCGATGGCACAGTCAAAATCCTCGGCGTAGGCCAGACACCGTCACGCGGTGTGCGCAAAGGCGAGATTGTTGATTTTGAAACTGCGATGAAATGCGTGCACGAAGCGGTGGTCGATGCCGAACAGAAAAGCGACGTGATGATCCGGAGCGTTTATGTCGCGGTCGCCGGATCGCATCTTCAAAGTTTCAATAATCGCGGGTGTATCATGTTGCCCGAAGATCGCGATGAAATTGATGACCAGGACGTCGAGGATGTAAAAATCAATGCGCGGGAGGTAAGCATCCCTGCACAAAACGCATTCCTCCATTCCCTCATTCAACATTACCACGTCGGTGGACAAGACGGCGTCCTGAACCCAATCGGAATGCTCGGGCAAAAACTCGAAGCAGATTTTCATATCATCCACGGAGTGCGCACGCGCATTCAAAATACCATTCGATGCGTGAAAGAGCTGCCGCTGGACGTCGAGGACGTCGTTTTTGGCGGGCTTGCTTCCGCACAGGTGGTACTCACCCAACATCAAAAGGACCTTGGCGCGATGGTGATTGATATGGGCGGCGGGACGACCGATTACGTCTTATACGCTGACGGCGCAGTTAAACAAAGCGGTTGTCTTGCGATAGGCGGCGATCATATCACCAATGACATTTCCATGGGTCTGCGTATCCCGATGGCGCGCGCGGAGAAGTTAAAGACTGAGGAGGGCAGTTGCGTGCTTGGCAACTGTTTGCCCGGCGAAATGATTTTACTAAAGGACGATTCCGGCTTTGCCGGAAAAGAGATCGAGCGAGAAACGCTGAACACGATCATTTACCTGCGACTGCGCGAAGCGTTTGAGCTTCTCAGACGCAGGCTCGATGAGGAGCCGTTCATTAATTATCTCGGCGCCGGTGTTTTCATTACCGGCGGCTGCAGCCTTCTTAACGGGATTGATCA
>QHNF01000162.1 GCA_003218345.1 Verrucomicrobiota bacterium
CAGTCCATTTGCCATCGCCGCAGACCGCCTCCGGTATCGATAATCTTCCATCGAGTGCTGCCAAAAACCTTTTGCACTATTGGAGACTCCGTCTCAACGATTGCTCCATGACGCAATCCGCTTTGGCCCAGTTTTGCCGCGGCGGAGTAGCGCGCGACCAGAACGCCTCCTCCGCCTGTGGGACGCGAAGCGAAAGCGAATGAATCGCCGCCGTTGTAACTAATGTAATGGCGTCCATCCACCGGCGTAACAATTCGGCCGAAGCCTTCTTTTTTTACCGAGCGAAGAAAGTCGCGCGGATACTTTCGCCCATGTAATCCGGCTCTTGTGACCGGCGTTGCATCAAAGCCGCGCTCGAAAGCAAAACCGGATTCGACTGGCGTGTAGTAGAGTGTGCAGACTACGAAGTATTCACCGTTATGCCCTTGAGGGCGCCGCGCTAACTTTTCGTTCTCGTATGCAAGCCGCTGCACAACTTCAGGCCACGGAATATCGGCACGAAGTTGCGAGCAGGTCGCGGCCAAAATGCTGAGGCCTGCGATCTTCGCGATCAATCGCCGAAAACCGATTCGATTGTTCCGCCGATCAAAATTTCGATGGGAAGTCGTTTCCATTCGTATTCGTAAGGTGGTTGCTTCCATTGAAATTGCTCATGGTAAATCTTGCGAATGCACTTGATGATTTCCACTCCAGTAAGAAACGACCGGAAACTTTGGCGGTCGATCACATGTAATTGGGCGCCGCTGCAGAGCTCACCGGTGAATTTGTTAAAAGTTGGCTGGAAACAGTTTTCGCGAAAGAAGGCGCCAGGTAATCTTAATCCGTTGAGCTCGTGGCAGAGTGCTTCGGCGTCAATAAACGGTGCGCCGAAGATTTCGAATGGCCGCGTTGTGCCGCGACCTTCGGAAATATTCGTTGCTTCAAGAAGACACATACCAGCGTACACGGTTGCGGTCTCAAGTGTCGGCATGTTGGGTGAGGGCATTACCCAAGGCAGACCGGTTTGATCG
>QHNF01000163.1 GCA_003218345.1 Verrucomicrobiota bacterium
CTCGCGAGGCGTTGTCGCAGTCCTTGTGTCAAGCACCCTCACAACCATTTCTGTCGCACGATGCCAATCATTATCGCAATTGCAGTCAAAGCCGCGCATATCTTCGCGAACAATTCGCCATGACGTGTGTAAAAGGTTAACTCGTGTTCGGTCGGTACCTTAATCTCGCCCGTAAGCACGCCTTCGGTGAAGGTACTGCCTCTGTCGTCCTGTAATACTTGTGTGATGCGGCCGAATTCGTTTATGAAACAAGTGACTCCGGTATTCGCAGCTCGAACCATCGGACGGCGCGTTTCCACGCAGCGAAAAATTGCGTTCGCCAAATGCTGATGCGACCCCGCGGAATGCAAAAACCATCCATCGTTTGTTATATCAACGAGCAAGTTCGCGCCGGAGTTCATTTCGGTTGGAAGCACAAATCGTCTGGTTAACTCGCCAATTGTATCTTCGAAACAGATCAAGGGCGCCACCTGAACGTCACTGTTGGTCAGGTTGAACACTGTGTATTCCTTCCCAGCTGCGAAATCGCCGGGCACCTGGTCGCCAACGATTCGCGCGAGTAGCGGCACCGAATGCCGCCCCGGAACGTATTCGCCGAAAGGCACCAGATGAAGCTTTCGATAAACCTGCACCTGTTCACCACCGTCGGATACAAGGAGCGCAGCATTGTAAACATCCCCTTGATGTTCGTCGATTGCGCCCAGCAGAAGATCGCTCTCCGCAGATGCGGCCAAATTCATCACGAATTGATACGTTTCCCGCTCTTCAAGAACCGGCCCGGGCATGGAGCTTTCCGGCCAGATCAATAAATCGGGGGGAGGATTCGATCGCAGCGCAATCTTGCTCAAGTGCCGGAATTGATCGAAGATTTTCCTCGTAAACTGTGGATCGAACTTTTGATTTTGAGGAACGTTTGATTGCACTGCGGCAACGCGCAGAGGTTTTGTGGACGGCGAAATCTGGACGGCGTGCAGACCGAAAGCCAGGACACCTACGATTGCCGCCAGCGTGAGAGTCAGATCAAAATGAGGTCGCATCGCGTGTGCGCGTGCCTCAAGAATCAAGCGGCGCACTGTTGCGACCGCGATGACGTTCGCAAACGCAACCATGAACGATAAACCAGCAACACCGGTGAACTCCGCGATTTGAATCAGCGGCCAGTTGCGATGCAACGCCACGCCAAGACCATTCCAGCCCCAACCGGAGAAGACCCAACCGCGCAACCACTCCTGTGTGACCCATGCAGCGGCGAGGAGAAAGGCGAGCAAGAGATTATTCGTTGATTTCGTCCACGGCGATCGCGGTTGAGCCGCGGTGCTGCGAGCCTGGGCTAACATTTGATCCCATTTACCCGGGCCTGATTCCGCCGTTTTTGTTTCTCGTGGTTGGAGCAAACCACAAAGCCATGCCCAAAGCGCGAAATAAATCGCCATGTAGAACTCGAGAACAAACCAGCCAAGAACCGTGACAGTTGTGAGCCAGGAAAGAGCCGTCCAAAAAAATGCCAGCCCAGCGACGTAGCCGAGTAGGAGATTACGGAGCCCGGGATGGCGCGATTCTTTGCCGGAAAACCAAATTGCAGTGATGAGCGGCGTGAGAGCGATCCAGCAGATCCAGGTTAGATTAAATGGTGGAAAACAGCCCGTGTAGAGAAGCCCACTACAGATCGCCGCCAGCCACGGCCAAAACCGCAGCAGTTTCAGTAGTCGGTTCATCTCGACTATTTGCCCAGACGCGACTGCGCATCCTCTTGCAGCCAATCCCAGAGACGATCGAGTTTTTCTCCTACTTGCGCTTTGATTCGATCAAGTTCTGCAGTATCGAATTTTCCGTTCTCCGGCCGGCGCTGCGCGAAGAGGTAATACTTGATCTTTGGCTCCGTTCCTGATGGACGCACCGCGATGCGCGTCCGATCTTCCAGTTCAAAGATCAACATCTTCTCTTTGGGAATCGGGTCGCCTTCGATATCCCGGATCGTTTCGGTTTCGAAATTTTTGATGCTGGTTACTTTCGATTCGAGCACTTCTGAAAATGCGTTGGTGCCGTACGACTCGACCAAGCGCGCAATTTTGTTCGCGCCTTCCGCGCCTTCAAAAACGAGCGAACCGTTCTTCTCCGCGAAATAGCCGAACGTTGCGAAGATTTCATCAAGCAGTTCATCCACCGTCAGTCCGCGCGATTTGGCGTAGGCAGCCACTTCGCAAAACATGATCACGGCGCCGTTGCCATCCTTGTCGCGGACAAAATCGGCGCCACTATAGCCGTAGCTTTCTTCACCGCCGAAAACGTAGAACGAAGAATGCTCCAGGCGGAGCCGCCGCGTTTTCTCTTCCGTGAGATCCGCATAACTCAGTCGCCGATCTTTAGGAATCGCACCTTCGTACTTGCCCAGTTTCGCGCCGATGTATTTGAAGCCTGTTAATGTTTCGACGCAGCGCAAACCGTAGTGTTCCGCAATTGTTTTTTGGAGATCGGTCGTGACAAATGTCTTAATGATTACGGCGCGAGACACGTTCGTTTTGTTGAGCACCCCCTTCTCGAACAGCTTCTTCGTTCGGTACCACCCAAGCAGCGAGCCAATTTGATTGCCGGTGAGCAATTTCATTTTCGCGTCCTTTCCGCGAACAGCCGCGCCCATGCGGTCACAATCCGGATCAGTAGCCACAACAAGATCGCTACCTTCCTTTTGGGCAAGGTCGATCGCCATTGTTAACGTTTCGGCATTCTCCGGGTTCGGCGATTTCACGGTTGGAAATCCGCCATCAAAACGGTCCTGCTCTTGCACGACCTGGAAATTAAAGCCGAGCAGCTTTAGCATCGGTTTGATGATTACGCTGCCAGTTCCGTGGAGCGGCGTGTAGATGATTCGAAGGGATTTTGCTTCGCGAATCACCTGCGGATCGAGTACCAGTGTTTCGAGCCGCCGCATGTACGCTTCGTCGATGTCCTTGGCGATCCTTGTTATCGTTCCTTGTCGATCTTTTGGCAGAGCCGTGAAGATCTCAGAGGTAATGGCATTTACCCTAGCGATGATTCCGCTCGCGTGCGGCTCGATCACCTGTGCGCCATCGCGAAAATAAGCTTTATAGCCGTTATCGTAAGGCGGATTATGACTTGCCGTGATCACAACACCTGCGTTTGCTTTAAGATAGCGAACCGCAAATGACAGTTCGGGTACGGAACGTGGGTTCTTGAACACGAACGCGTCGCAACCGTTTTCGGCTGCAATTTTCGCAGCAAGGTCGGCGAACTCTCCCGAGAAAAAGCGCGGGTCATGCGCAATCACGATTTTCGGCTTCGTTGAAATTTTTTCGTGTCGATTCCAATCGTGCAGATAAGCGACGAGTCCTCGCGTTGCACGGCTGATGTTAAAGAAATTCATTGCGTTTGTCCCGACGCACGGAAATTCTGGCCGCCCTGTAGCCACGGTGCTGTGCGCCCTGTCCCCGTGCTCCGCTTTCGTTACCACTTTCCCGATGGTGCGCCCGCGCAGACCCCCCGTTCCAAATGCAAGCGTCTGGTAAAAACGATCGTTTAGCTCCGACCACTCGCCGGCGTCAACGAGCTCGCTAACCGCGCGCAAATAAAGATCGGATGGCGCGCCAGCTAGCAGCGTTCTAATGTTCTTCGCCGCCGATTGCATCAATCGCCCGTCAGCAATCGCGCTCCGAATTTTCGCATCCACTTTTTCAATGTCAGCCGTCATTGATGCCAACTGTTCCGACATCTTGGTTGCAGGGCAAGCGCTTCGCTTGCCGAGAGCGGGGACAACCGAAGCGGTAGCCACCCAATCTACTTGTCAGCGCCCGCTGAGCGATACACTAGCAGCGCCGCGGCAATATCTTCTACGGCCATACCGAGCGACTTAAAAATCGTGGTTTCACTCGAGCGCGACGGAACTTTGCCTACCAACGCTTCTCCCAGCTCGGCATAAATTTTCGTGCCGGAAAGAATGACGTCGCCGGATTCTTTCATTGCACCCTCACGCGAATCGACAAACACGACGTTCGACATCGCTTCATCGTCCAGTTCACGCCAGGCCGGGCGACATGCGCCGACGGCGTTCACATGACAACCAGATTTCAACCACGCCCCGTGCAAGATCGGTACCTTGGAATTTGTCGCGGTCACAATGACATCTGCACCGCGCACCGCGTCTTCCGCTGACATCGCTTTTGCGCCAATCTCCCTAGCGAATCGCTCCGCATGTTCCTTCGTCGGACTCCACACGCGAGTCTCCTCGAACTTCCTAACGAGCCGCAGCGCTTCCACATGACTCCGCGCTTGCACGCCGCTGCCAAGAATAGTGAGAACCTTTGCGCCGCGCGCAGCGAGAAGCTTCGTTGCTGCCGCAGATGCGGCGGCAGTGCGCATTTCCGTAATTAATCTTCCATCCATCACTGCAAGCGGCGCGCCCGTTTCAGGATCGACAAGAAAAATCGTCGCCATGTGTGTCGGGATTCCACGATCCGCATTCGATGGATAGAACGTGACAGCCTTCAGGCCGAGGCCGTCTGGAGTCAGCGCCGGCATCAGACCGAGAAATCCACCCGGAGGATCGATCTTAATCACCGAGCGCACTGGCTGTGTCACCTTGCCCGCGGAAAAATCGATCAGCGCTTCCTCCATGGCTGGAATCAGGTCTGCCATCTGCAAATGCTGCCGGACTTGTTCTTCGCTGAGAAAAAGCGGCGGATTAGTTTTCATTGAATGTCGAAAGTATGCTGAATGTCTGGTGCTCGTTTTTAACCAAGGATTACATGGATAACACGGATGAAAAAACAATCCTGCTTTTCATACCTAGGGGGTGTCCTTATCTGTCCGATCCGGGTAATTCGTGGTTCCTTATGCGATAATGAATACGTCTGAGAAATTGCAAACACGCTGCGCGATCGTGGGCGGCGGACCGGCGGGGATGATGGCCGGTTATTTACTTGCGCGGGCTGGCGTGCCTGTGGTCGTCCTGGAGAAGCACGCCGATTTCAACCGCGATTTTCGCGGCGATACCATTCATCCATCCACGCTGGAACTAATGCACGAGCTCGGTTTGCTCGATGAGTTCTTGAAGCAACCTCATCAGGAAGTACGAGAGCTGCGCGGTGTCGTTAATGGACAGACCGTGCCGATCGCTGATTTCAGACAACTGCCCACGCGTTGCAAATTCATCGCCTTCATGCCGCAATGGGATTTTCTCAATTTCCTTTCCAGTCACGCCAAACGTTTTCCCAGCTTCCAATTGCATATGGAAACCGAAGTAGTCGATTTGTTAATTGAGAACGAGCGCGTGATCGGCCTGCGCGCAAAAACTCCGCGGGGCGAACTGGAAGTATGCGCCGATCTCGTTATTGGCGCGGACGGCCGGCACTCAACTACTCAAATGCGGGCTGGTCTTGAGCAGCGCGAGTTCGGCGTTCCGATTGATGTGCTTTGGATGCGCATTTCCAAGAAGCAGGAGGATCCGGAGCAATCGTTCGGTTTTTTTCAAAACGGCAAACTCCTCGTATTGCTCGATCGCGATGATTACTGGCAATGCGGCTTCGTTATTCCCAAAGGTCGCTTCGACGAGATCAAGAAGCGTGGGCTGCCGCAATTTCAAAATGACATTGTCAGTTTTGCCGGATTTCTGCGTGACCGAGTGGCCGAGCTGGACGACTGGTCGAAAATCAAACTGCTCACAGTGCAGATCAATCGTCTGCGTGATTGGTGTCGCGAAGGATTGCTTTGCATGGGCGATTCTGCGCACGCCATGTCACCGGCGGGCGGCGTTGGGATTAATCTTGCCATTCAGGATGCGGTCGCGACGGCGAACCTGCTGGCCGAAAAATTGCGAAGCGGTCCGGTTTCCGTGGACGATTTGCGAAAGGTGCAGGCGCGTCGCGAATGGCCAACACGCCTGATCCAGGGAATGCAGATCTTTATTCACCGCCGAGTCGTCACCGGCCGACCGTCCGGTGACAAACAGTCGTTGCCGTTTCTCCTTCGTTTGCTGAAATGGTTTCCAATTCTGCGGCAACTACCCGCACGTTTCATCGGCATCGGGCCGCGCCCGGAGCATTTCCGCAGCCCAAGCGCAGAGTAGCAATCTCACGTTTGTTTTGTTGGATACGATCAACCATGCGGCTCGATCTCAATAATATCCGCGCGGCACACGAGCGTATTCGACCATACATTCATCATACGCCGGTGCTGACGAACTCGCGGCTCGATAAGGCGAGCGGGGCATCGCTGTTTTTTAAGTGCGAAAATTTTCAGAAAGTCGGCGCGTTCAAGGCGCGCGGTGCGACGAACGCTGTCTTTTCACTCGATCATGCGACGGCGGGTCGGGGTGTTGCCGCGGATTCGTCGGGCAATCACGGGGCAGCAGTAGCGCGCGCGGCGAAACTGCGTGGTATTCCTTCGCACATCGTGATGCCGTCGAACTCGGTGAACGTAAAGGTCCGCGCGGTGAACGGCTATGGCGCGGAGGTCGTGTTTTGCGAACCGACGCAAGCGGCGCGTGAGGCCGCATGCGCGGATCTAATCGCCAACACCGGCGCCACTTTGATTCACTCGTTCGAAAATGAAGACGTGATGGCGGGGCAGGGGACAGCGGCAGTAGAATTGCTCGAAGATGTTCCCGATCTCGACTTTGTAATGTGTCCGGTCGGCGGCGGAGGATTGCTCTGTGGCACAGTGGTCGCGGCGAAATCGATGCGGCCCAAAATTAAAGTCGTGCCAGTTGAACCGGTGAACGTGGACGATACGGCGCAGTCGTTTCGTGCGGGACGACGGATTGTGACGAAGAAAAAGTTCACCATCGCTGACGGACTACGGACGAACGTCGGCGTACTGAACTTTCCAATTATCCAGCGCTACGTGGACGACATTGTCACGGTAAGCGAGGAAGCAATTATCTCGGCCATGCGCAGGATTTGGGAGACGATGAAAATCATCGTCGAGCCATCAGCGGCTGTTCCGTACGCTGCGATTGCCGAACACAACATCGACATCGTAGGAAAACGCGTCGGAATCATTCTCACCGGGGGCAATGTGGATCTGGACGCGTTGCCGTGGATGCCCGCGCGGTAGGGACGTCGCGGCGTCCCTACGATTCCGAACTTTTAGGTAAATCAGTGGAACCACTGGCTGCGCCAAAATCGAAACCTGTAAACGTAAAAGGAGTTTAATTAGGTATGAAAACGTTGAGTATAATTACAGCGGGATTCATTCTGATGTTCGGCACCGTTGTTTCTCGCGGAGCAAATTTGACGAGAATTTCCAATGAGACCGGAGTTCCCGTCGCTACGTTGCAAGCCGAGAGGGCGTCAACGGGGCTTGGCTGGGGCGGATTGGAGAAAGCCCACCTGCTGGCTAACGCGTCTGGGCAGAGCTTCGACACTGTAGTAGGCAAGTTCCAAGGTGGCGAAGGCTGGGGAAAAATTGCGCATGACTACGGGCTGAACCTTGGCAAAGTCGTGAGCGGCGCCCGTCGGTCCAGCCACGCGACATCGCATGGTCCGAACGCCAATGCTAAAACCACTCATGGCAAAAACAGCGTCCATGGCAAGAGCGCCACTAACATGGGCAGGGGCCACACCAGCAGGATGAGTATCAGTCACGGCTCGAGTGTTAGATCTGGCGGAGCTTTCCATGGCATGAGTGGTATGGGCCATGGCATGGGTGGCATGAGTCATGGGCGTGGCCGGTAAAACCGCTAAACGAAGGATCGCCGGCGAGGAAGTGGTTACTTAAGAGTAATCTCGCGCATGGTTTTT
>QHNF01000041.1:0-1992 GCA_003218345.1 Verrucomicrobiota bacterium
TCGAGCTGGCCGAGGCTGCGCGCGATCCGCTCGAGGACCGCGGCAGTTTCGCCAGTAATCTTTTCATCGGGCGCTACGACTTCGATCGAATTTATCCGTATCCCGCGCAGAGCGCTGAAGATCGCGCAGCGGGTGAAGATTTTTTGGAAAAGCTGGAACCTTATTTGCGCGATCACGTCGATGCGGACGAGATCGATCGCACCGGAGAAATTCCACCCGAAAATTTCAAGGGACTCGCGGAGATCGGCGCGTTTGGAATCAAGGTGCCGAAGAAATATGGCGGGCTCGGTTTGTCGCAATGCAATTACGGACGCGCCGCAGTTTTGCTTGGTAGTTGGGATGGAAATGTTGCAGCGCTTGTTTCTGCGCATCAGTCGATCGGAGTTGCGCAGCCGTTGCTCTTGTTTGGAACAGAAGAGCAGAAACAAAAATATCTGCCGCGCGTCGCAAGCGGGGAAATTTCTGCGTTTGCATTAACAGAGAGACACGCCGGTTCAGACCCGGCGACGATGAGCCTACGGGCCGAGCCGAATTCGGATGGTTCCGAGTTCATTTTAAATGGCGAGAAACTTTGGTGCACAAACGGAGTCAAGGCGGGCGTGCTTGTCGTCATGGCTCGCACGCCGCCAAAACTGGTGGGCGGCAAAGAACGTAAGCAAATCACCGCGTTCATTGTCGATATTGATACGCCAGGGCTGGAGATCACGTATCGCTGCCGCTTCATGGGGCTGCGCGCGCTTTATAATTCCGTCGTGAAATTCACGGATGTGCGCGTGCCGCGCGAAAATATCATTTCGAAAGAAGGCGCTGGATTAAAAGTGGCGCTCACCACGTTGAACACAGGTCGGCTCACGCTTCCCGCAGCGTGCGTGGGCCTATCCAAACGGCTACTCGAAATCTCGCGGAAGTGGGCGGGCGAACGCATTCAATGGGGCGTCCCCATCGGTCAACATGCAGCCATCGCTGGAAAAATCGCCGAGATGGCAGGTAACGTTTTTGCCATGGAAGCGATGACATTTTTGACTTCTTCGCTGCTGGACCGAAAGGCCGGCGATCTGCGAATTGAAACGGCGATGTGCAAAATGTGGGCCACAGAAACTACCTGGAGAATTGCCGACGACGCGATGCAAGTGCGCGGTGGCCGCGGCTATGAGACTGCACAATCACTCGCCGGTAGAGGCGAACCGCCGATTGGGGTGGAAAGATTCCTGCGCGATTGTCGCGTCAATACAATCTTTGAAGGATCAAGCGAAATCATGCGGCTCTTTATTGCCCGCGAAGCGCTCGATCCGCATTTGAAAGTTGGAGGCGCAATTTTCAATACGCAGCTGCCGATGTCCGAGCGCGGGAAGGCCGTTTTTCGTTCCGGAAAATTTTATGCCGGATGGTATCCGCGCCAGTGGATGCCAAACGGCGCGGGCAAGATCGACAATTTGCACGAGACATTGCGCGGCCACGTCGATTACGCCTCGCGCACGAGCAAACGGCTCGCGCGCGGTTTGTTTCATGCTATGGCGCGGTTCGGACCGAAACTCGATCGCGAACAACTGTTACTCTCGCGTTTCGTTGGAATCGCGACTGAGCTGTTCGCCATCAGCGCGACCTGTTCCTACGCGCAATGGTTGCTCGGCCAAGGCAAACCGGCCGATGAAATTCTCTCCGTTGCAGACTATTTCTGCCGCTCCGCCCGAATGCGTATCGATAATCACTTCGCCGGCACTTACCGCAATGTGGACAGGCGCGGTTATCAACTGACTCAGGAACTGCTCGCGGGGAAACACGAACTCCTGCGCGACGGCATTGTATAGGAGGTCAGGCATCTTGCCTGACTCGGCGGGCGGGCTGCCAGCCTGCCGAATAGCGATTCCAGCAGGCAAGATGCCCGCTGGCCGAGACGGGCTGGAAGCCTATCCTCCGCCGCGATGGTTGACCAAGCCTTTGGCCACAGCTAATCTCAACGGATGAGTCTGCCGCCCGTGCTCACGGAAGCGG